>JAZKHN010000116.1:0-2475 GCA_040385325.1 Pseudomonadota bacterium | reverse complement strand
GGCTGCGACATGGCCATCATCGACAAGCGCCGCCCCAAGGCGAATGTGTCTGAAGTCATGCACGTGATCGGCGACATCGAAGGCCGCAACTGCGTGATCATGGACGACATGATCGACACGGCCGGCACGCTGGTCAAGGCGGCCGAGGTCCTGAAGGACCGCGGTGCCAAAAAGGTTTACGCCTATTGCACGCACCCGATTTTTTCGGGCCCTGCAATCGAACGCATCGCGCAGGGCGCGGCACTTGATGAAGTGGTGATCACCAACACCATTCCGCTCAGCGCCAATGCCGTGGCATGCAAGAAGATTCGCCAGCTCTCCGTGGCGCCGCTGATCGCAGAAACGATACAGCGCATCGCCAAGGGGGAGTCGGTCATGAGTTTGTTCTCGGACCAGGACCAGCCGGCCCTGATCTGAGGCAAAAGGTGGTTGTGCGGCCAATTCGGGCTGCATGACTTTTTTTGCAAAGAGTAGTTAATCCATTTGCGATTGATGAAATTTGCGCGGAACGAGACTGGTCGCGGTCCGTTCTATATTGGAGTAAGTTATGAAATTCGTCGCTTTTGAGCGCGCCAAGCAGGGCACGGGTGCGAGCCGCCGTCTCCGCATCACCGGTCGCACGCCCGGTATCGTCTACGGTGGCACCGGCCAACCCCTGTTGATCGAACTCGATCACAACGCGTTGTTCCACGCCATCAAGAAAGAAGCATTCCACGCCTCCGTCCTCGAGATGGAACTCGGCGGCAAAGAGCAAAAAGTTTTGCTGCGTGACCTGCAAATGCACCCGTACAAGCAGCAGATCCTGCACATCGACTTCCAGCGCGTCGAAGCCCGTACGCGCATGACCGTGAAAGTGCCGCTGCACTACAGCGGCGAGGAAGAGTCTCCGGCTGTCAAGGCCGAAAACTGCATCGCCAACCACGTACTGACCGAACTGACCGTGTCCTGCTTCCCTGCAGACATCCCCGAGTTCATCGCCGTTGACCTCACCGGCCTGACCAAGGGCAAGTCCCTCCACGTCAAGGACATCACCCTGCCAAAAGGCGTGAAGTTCGTGGTCAAGGGCCAGGAAAACCCGGTTCTGGTGTCTGTCTCTTCGGTCTCCGAAGAAGCCGAAGCCGATGCAGCCGCCGCTGCTGCAGCCGCCGCACCTGTGGACCCGAAAGCAGCCAAAGCAGCCGCTGCCAAGGACGCCAAGGCCAACGCAGCCAAAGACGCCGCCAAACCTGTCGCCAAGAAGTAATCCACGCCGGATTGTTTCCCGCAGGCTTGCTTGCGAGACGGCCCATACCTTCAACGGTGTGGGCCGTTTTTATTTGCGCAGCCTGTTCCGACCAGCCGCAAGCACCACGCATCCTAGAATTGGGCGGATGAAAGTTTTTAGATGATCAAATTATTCGTTGGCTTGGGCAATCCTGGTGCAGAGTACGACGCCACACGCCACAACGCCGGTTTCTGGTGGGTGGACGAGCTCTCGCGTGAGCTGAAAGCGCCGCTCAATTTCGACAAAAGCTACTCGGGCCTGGTCGCCCGCACCACGGCCGCCGGCCAGACCGTCTGGCTGCTGGAGCCGCAGACCTTTATGAACCTGTCGGGCAAGTCGGTCGGCGCGCTGGCTCGCTTTTTCAAAATACAGCCCGAAGAAATCCTTGTGGCGCACGACGAACTCGACATCGTCCCCGGCCAGGTCAAGCTCAAGTTTGGCGGCAGCCATGCCGGTCACAACGGCCTGCGTGACATCCACGCCCAGCTGGGCACAGGCGACTACTGGCGGTTGCGCATTGGCGTGGGCCACCCGGGCATCAAGTCTGAAGTCATCAACTGGGTGCTGAAGAAACCGTCGCCGGAGCACCGCACGGCGATTGAAGACTGCATCGCCCGTTCGCTCAAAGCCGTGCCCGCGCTGCTGGCAGGCGACATGGAAAAAGCCACCATGCAGATCCACACGAGCACGCCGCCGCGCCCCAAGCCGCCGCGCAAGCCCGAAACTGAGCCAACACCCCCCGCCACCTGAGTTTCCGCCTGGACGGCAGCAGCTCACTGCTATAAAATCAGTAGCTGCTCACGTACGTGTTTATTGGCTTGCAGCCCGATTTGAGGGTCAAAAATGGACATTTTTGGCTTCAAAACCGGCAAAAAGGGCTGCCAGCGCGTCTAAGCGCCCAAAATGTAAAGTCGACTTTACATCTAACGGGCGGGATGGTTCAGGCAGACTCGCCCGATGGCCCTAGCCCAATGAAGACGGCGCAGTCGCCGTACCCGTCAGGCGGTGGTACTTCTGCCAGAGCGTTTCTTTGGCTTCCACATGCTGCGGGTTCACCGGTATGCAGGCCACAGGGCAGACCTGCACGCACTGCGGCTCGTCAAAGTGGCCGACGCATTCGGTGCATTTGTTGTGGTCGATCTCGTAAATCGCCTCGCCCATGTAGATGGCCTGGTTTGGGCATTCGGGCTCGCACACATCGCAGTTGATGC
>JAZKHN010000115.1:0-41133 GCA_040385325.1 Pseudomonadota bacterium | reverse complement strand
GGTCCAGCAGGTACCAGCCAGCCTGCAGTATCTGGTCAACGCTGCGTTTTTGCGAGGGCGTGGGTTGGGGTGTGCCGGATTCGATCAGCTGGGCAAAACCAAGGATGGCGCTCAGCGGGGTTCGCAGCTCATGGCTCATGCTCGACAGAAAGTCAGACTTGGCCAGGTTGGCTTTTTCGGCCACCGCCATGGCGTCTTTCAGGGCCAGTTCGACCTGCTTGCGCACCGAGTTGTCAGTGCCTATCAGCAGGTAGCCGATGATGGTGCCAAAGTCGTCGCGCAGGGCGGTGATGGAGATGATGCAGGGGAAGCGGCTGCCGTCCTTGCGGATATAGGTCAGCTCGTAAATGTCTTCAATACCGCGGGAGGCTTTGAAGGCCAGCGCCTCAAACCCCGGGGTGATGGTGGTGCCCAGCTCCAGGCTCAGCGCCTTGGCGCGCGCCATCACTTCTTCAGGGTCATGGATGTCGCTGGGGTTGATGCGGTTGACGACTTCGGCCGCCACATAACCCAGCATGCGTTCGGCTCCGACGTTGAAGAGCTGGATGATGCCCTTCTCGTCGGTGGCGATGATGGAAAAGTTTTCGCTGGTGAGAATGGCCGTTTGCAGGGCGCCTGTCTTGAGCAGCGCCTCCTGGCGTTTGACCTCAATGCCGTCGGCTCTGGCGGCCTCGTCCGGTGCGCCTGGCTTGGTCTCTGTGATGGACATTAAGCATTTCTGAAAGTCGCAATCACGTAAAGACTGCCTCGCATACTAGCCTGTTTATGGGCTTTGTGTCTGTATGCCACCGCACACAAGGCGTGACACCTGGCCGCTTCCGCTAGAACAACACCCGGCTGCGGATGGTGCCCGGCACGTCATGCAATCTGGCCAGCGCGACATCCGAGTGCGTCGCATCGATGTCGATCACCACATAACCCACCGCCTCGTTGGTCTGCAGGTACTGGGACGCGATGTTGATGTTGTTGGCCGCAAAAACCTTGTTGATCTCCGACATCACGCCCGGCACGTTCTTGTGGATGTGCAGCAGGCGGTGCTTGCCCGGGTGGGCGGGCAGGGCGACCTCGGGGAAGTTGACCGACGAGGTTGACGTGCCGTTGTCGCTGTACTTGACCAGCTTTTCGGCCACCTCGATACCGATGTTTTCCTGCGCTTCCATGGTGGAGCCGCCCACGTGCGGCGTGAGGATGACGTTGTCCAGCCCGCGCAGCGGCGACTCGAAGGTGTCCTTGTTGCTCTTGGGCTCGACCGGGAACACGTCAATCGCCGCGCCCAGCAGCTTTTTGGCGCGCAGGGCGTCGGCCAGTGGTTCGATTTCGACCACCGTGCCGCGCGAGGCGTTGATAAACACGGCACCGGCTTTCATGGCGTCTATCTGTTCCTTGCCGATCATCCACTGCGTGGCCTGGGTTTCAGGCACATGCAGACTCACGATGTCTGCCTGCGCCAGCAAATCATTGAGTACCGGTATCTGCCGTGCGTTGCCCAGCGCCAGCTTGGTCACCACGTCAAAAAACACCACGTGCATGCCCAGCGCCTCGGCCAGCACCGAGAGCTGCGTGCCAATGGAGCCGTAGCCGACGATGCCCAGTGTTTTCCCGCGAATTTCAAAAGCGTTGTCAGCCGTCTTGAGCCAGCCGCCGCGATGGGCGACGGCGCTTTTCTCGGGCACGCCGCGCAGCAGCAGGATGGCCTCGGCCAGCACCAGCTCGGCCACCGAGCGCGTGTTGGAGAACGGTGCATTGAAGACGGCAATGCCGCGCTCGCGGGCGGCGTTCAGGTCAACCTGGTTGGTGCCTATGCAGAAGCAGCCCACGGCGACCAGCTTGGTGGCGTGGGCAAACACGTCAGCGGTCAATTGGGTGCGGGAGCGGATGCCGACAAAGTGCGCGTCGGCGATTTTGGCCTTGAGCTCGTCGCCTTCCAGTGCGCCGGTCAGCGCCTCGATCTGGGTGTAGCCGGCGGCCTTAAGCACCTTGACGGCTGAGGGGTGTATGCCTTCGAGCAGTAAAAATTTGATCTGGGCTTTGTCGAGCGAGGTTTTTGGCATGAAGCGGTGATGTTGTGTTCGGGTTGTTGGCAGCCTGCGGGCAGCTGGAAGACGCGACGGCGAGGAAGACGCCTGCAGGAGGCAAGTATGAATCAAAGTTTTTAGTGGCCCCAGTCGGGCAGTTTTGACCGTGCCAACGCAGGTTTAATCAGACTTTTAACGTATACATTAAAAATTTAACGTGTACGTTAAAAATGGCTGGTTCTGGCTTTGAACATGGCCTGAAACCTCGAAAAACAGTTTGAAAAATCCCCAAAAAGTGCCATTTTCAGGCATCAAATCGGCTGCAGGCCAATAGATACGAGCGTGAGCCGCTACATATTTAATAGCAATTGCTGGTCGCTGGGTGCTTGCGGCCCGCAACTCACAGCCATTCCGGTGGCCAGTGGCCCCCCCGACAGCACACGTGCCGTCAGCCCGCCGTGTCCCCGCATGGCGTTGTAGCCGCCGGGGCCCAACAGTTCTTCCATGCGTGAGCAGGGTTCGCACGGGCCGGTGATTTCCAGCGTGACGTCGCCGATACGCAGCACCATGGGCTGGTCGCGAAACAGGTTTTTGGCTGCCAGCAGGTTGATGCCGGACACCAGCAGGTTGCGGCGCAAACTCGCCGCATCGATCCGGCCCAGGCCGGCCAGCGCGGCGATCACCGGCAGGTGTTCGGCTTGTATCAGCGTGACCTGGCGTTTGCCGCTGCCCCGGTTTGCAGCGCCGGTTGCACTGCGGTCGCCCTCCAGGCCGAGATCGGTCAGCGCCATTGCCGTAGAAACCGGAGACACTGGCACGCGCCGGGCAGGGCGAAGGTAAATCGCCTCCAGCCTGCCCAGGCGGGGGAACTGCCGCGTCAGAGAACGCAGGTCACCGAAACCCTTCGCAAAAGCCGTCATTCAAGCAGTTGCCCCGTGGTGGGGTAACGGCGGGTCAGGATTTGCTCGTTGGTGAGCTCCGGCCCCTGCCAGACCACCACACTTGAAGCACCTATGCCGCGTGCCAGGTCGTGAAGGGCGCGAATCTCCACCTGGGTGTAGCCGCCGGCAGGTTCGCCCTGGGGATGCAGCACGATGCGATGCGCCAGCCTGAAGCGGCTGCGCTTGCCCAACTGCCGGACAAAGGCTTTCAGCACGCGTTTGCCGGTGCTGGCGTCGGACACCAGCGAGCGCGGATGCGCAAATGGGTTGATGACGATGGCGGTTTTTGAAGATCTGTGCAGCGCCGCTTTGTCGCCGATGTCGAGTATCTGGGGGTTGAGGCCGCGGCTGAGCGCGATTTCGGGCACTTCGTTGATGGACAAACCCGTCTTGACGTTACGCACCGACAGTTTGAAGGGGGACAGGCGGATGTAAAGAGGTGCTGCAAAAAGGTCAAACATGAATGTGTGGAGCGTTGGAGCGTTGGGGGTCTGGCGACGGGACATCTGCCAGAGGTGCAGTGCCCACAGCTTTACATGGTTTGCAGGCGCTGGCAATGTTTGCCGGGACCGGACGGCCTGACGGCAGGCGCTGGCCGCCGGGCGGCGTTTTGTCAGTCAATTGACAGCGTCCCCCTGTCGGTTTCAGTGTCACGCAGTGCATTGGAGGCTGACGGCCTGCAGGGTCTTGCCGCTTTTGGTGTCAAACACGACCAGGTTCACCTGCCGCTGATGGCCCGGGGTGGCCGCAATGCTGCGCAAAGACAGCTTTTGAGGCGCCTGCTCGCTGGTTTTGTAATCACCCGCCTGGGTGTACTGGCGCACCACGAAGTCGTGCTTGAGAAACTCGCCCCTGTTTTCACCAGCCTGCACTTTTGAGTTGTGGCCATGTTCGGTCACCGTCCAGTAGGCCGACCAGGAGGGTGACAGCGCCAGCGCGCTCACGGGTGTGACGCTGGCTTCGAACTGGTCGGCGCCCAGTTGCCTGAGGGCAATGCTGGCGCGCGCCGGCTCGCGTCCGACGTTGGTGCCAAAAGGCTGGCCGCCCCAGTTCGGCCAGTCCTTGCCGTTGAGCACTGCTTGCGGGGTGTAGATGTTGCGCAGGCTGTTTTTCATGGCCACTTCGCGCTGGCGGTTGGTATAGGCCGGAGCGGCGAAACGATCTACCCAGCCGATGTAGTCCCAGTAACCGACATGAAAGGCCTGCACCACCACGCCCTTGTCTTTCAGGGTCGAGGCCCATTTGTCAGCCGGCGGGCATGAACTGCAGCCCTCAGACGTATAAAGCTCGACGACAGGCGTGGTGGTGGGACCGGAGGTGATGCTGCACTGGCTGCCCTGGGCCAGGGCACTGGTGGCAGCCACAAGAATGGCTGCGGTCAGGGCAAGCCGGGAAAAGGCCGGGTGAGGTGTGGGCATGTCAAATCTCCTGTGGGCGTTTTGTCGCGCTCACGGGATATTCCTTACATACGTCCCCCGGCGACTTGTCTGACAGTCAGCGCGCAAGAAGGGCGCCATGGGTATTGACGTTGGCGCGCTGCAGCCTGTCCTCCAGCTGGCCCATGTAGGCGGCTGTGGCATTGTCGGATTGTTCCAGGCGGTCGAGCAGTGCGGTCTGGGTTTGCGCCAGGCGTTCAGCCAAAACGGTGTTGTTGGCGGATTCCCTTTGCAGTGCTGCGGCAGACTGGGCGTCGATGAAGCTGCGCAGTTCGGTAAAGCGCGAAGCCTCGGCCTTGTCGGCCAGTTCGCGCTGCACGGCGAGTTCACGCGCGTACTTGCGTGTCTCCAGCAGGTTGGCGCTTTGCATGTAAACCGTGCTGGCGAGAAATGCCACGGTGGCGATGACCAGCAGCAGCAACATCACCATGCCCAGCGGGACCTGGATGGTCGTGAAGCCGAGGCTGAGCACGCTGGCGCGGGTAAATTCATCGATGTTGAGGGCGGCGAAGCCGGCCACCAGGACGATGGCGATGATCAGGATGATGGTTTTTGCGCGCATGTAGGCACTCCTTGAAAGAGGTTTTTGTACAGCTGCAAGTGTCGTTTGCGGGGGTGATTTTTGCTGTGGGACAATGCCCCCGCGCCACGTCAGGTTGCACCAGACACGCACCGGATCCCCCCTATTTTCAGAAGAGAGCATGCAAAAAATCATTCGCCAGATCGCGGCAGAAATCAAGGTCAGGGAAGACCAGGTCAGGACAGCTGTTGAACTGCTCGATGGCGGCGCCACAGTGCCGTTTATCGCCCGTTACCGCAAGGAGGCCACCGGCGGGCTCGACGACATCCAGTTGCGTGAACTTGAATACCGCCTGGGTTACCTGCGCGAGCTCGAGGAGCGGCGTGAAGCGGTCCTCAAAAGCATTGAAGAGCAGGGCAAACTGACGCCCGAGCTGCGCGCTGCCGTTGAGTTTGCCGCCACCAAGCAGGACCTTGAAGACCTGTACCTGCCTTACAAGCCCAGACGTCGCACCAAAGGCCAGATCGCCCGCGAAGCTGGCATGGAACCTCTGGCCGACAAACTGTTTGCAGACCCGTCGCTGGTGCCGGCTGATGAAGCGGTGGCCTATGTCAAGGCGGAGAAGAACGAGGCCGGTGACGACTTCACCACCGTGCAGGCCGTGCTGGATGGCGTGCGCGATATTCTGAGCGAACGCTGGGCAGAAGACGCACCACTGGTGCAGTCGCTGCGCAACTGGCTCTGGAGCGACGGGCTGCTGTCGTCCAAACTGGTGGCCGGCAAGGACGAGAACAACGTCGACCATGCCAAGTTTCGCGACTACTTTGATTACGACGAGCCGATCGGCCGCGTGCCTTCGCACCGCGCGCTGGCGGTTTTTCGTGGCCGCACGCTTGAAATCCTCGACGCCAAACTGATCCTGCCCGAGCAGCCTGAACCCGGGCAGCCCAGCATTGCTGAAGGCAAGATTGCCTTGCACCTGGGCTGGAGCCACAAGGCAAGGCCAGCTGACGACCTGATCCGCAAGGCCGTGGCCTGGACCTGGCGCGTCAAGCTCAGTCTGTCGCTGGAGCGTGACCTGTTCACACGCCTGCGCGAGGAAGCCGAAAAGGTCGCCATCAAGGTGTTTGCCGACAACCTGCGCGATTTGCTGCTGGCTGCACCCGCCGGCCCGCGCGTGGTGATGGGCCTGGACCCGGGCATTCGCACGGGGGTCAAGGTGGCGGTGGTCGACAGCACCGGCAAGCTGGTCGAGACCGCCACCGTGTTTCCGCATGAGCCGCGACGTGACTGGGACGGATCTCTGCATACACTTGGCAAACTCTGTGAAAAGCACGGCGTCAACCTGATCGCCATCGGCAACGGCACAGCCAGCCGCGAGACCGACAAGCTGGCCGCCGACCTGATGAAAAAGATTGACGGCATGCAAAGGGTGGTGGTGAGCGAAGCCGGCGCCTCCGTGTATTCAGCCAGCGAGTTCGCCTCGCAGGAGATGCCCGATGTCGACGTCAGCCTGCGTGGTGCGGCCAGCATTGCCCGCCGCCTGCAGGACCCGCTGGCCGAACTGGTCAAGATTGACCCGAAATCCATCGGTGTCGGCCAGTACCAGCACGATGTGAACCAGAGCGACCTGGCGCGCAGCCTGGATACGGTTGTTGAAGACTGCGTGAACAGCGTGGGCGTGGACCTGAATACGGCCAGCGTGCCTTTGCTTGCCCGTGTGTCAGGCCTGAGCCAGACGGTGGCGAAATCGGTGGTGCGCTGGCGCGATGCCAATGGCGCCTTTGCTTCGCGTGCCGATTTGCTCAAGGTCACAGGCCTGGGCGCCAAGACCTTCGAGCAGAGCGCCGGCTTTTTGCGTTTGCGCGGTGGCAGCAACCCGCTGGACATGACAGGCGTACACCCCGAGACCTACCCCGTGGTCGAGCAGATCATGGCCACCACCGGCAAGCCCGTGGCAGAACTGATGGGTCGCGCAGACACGCTCAAAACCCTGAAGCCCGAGCTGTTTGCCAATGACAAGTTTGGTGTCATCACGGTGAAAGACATCCTGGCCGAGCTGGAGAAACCGGGCCGCGACCCGCGACCCGACTTCAAGGTGGCGCGTTTTAACGACGGCGTGGAAGACATCAAGGACCTGAAGGAGGGCATGGAACTGGAAGGTACCGTCAGCAACGTGGCGGCCTTCGGCGCCTTCATCGACATCGGCGTGCATCAGGACGGCCTGGTGCATGTGAGCCAGCTGGCCGACCGCTTTGTCAGCGATGCACGCGAAGTGGTCAAGACGGGCGACATCGTCAAGGTGCGTGTGACCGAGGTTGATGTGGCGCGCAAGCGTATCGGCCTGACCATGAAACTCGGCGCTCCCCAAGCCAGACGTGAAGCGCAGGGCCACCGGGAAAACCGTTTTGAGGGCGCACGCCAGGGCCAGAACAACCGCGGTCATTCGGCGCCGCCCGCAGCTGACAATGCCATGGCATCGGCGTTTGCCAAACTGCAAAACCTGCGCAAATGACGGAGCAGGGTGCTCGCAACCAGCTCGCGGGTGCCCTGATGGCGCAGGAAAGGGTTTTCGGCTGGGACCTGCTGCGCGGGCTTTGCGCGCTGCTCGTGGCCAGCTACCACCTGCTGTACTGGACAGACCTTGCACAACTGCATGTCTTCGGCAGCTATGGGGTCTACCTGTTTTTTGTGTTGTCTGGTGCGAGCATGGCCTACACCTATGCGGGCCGGTTTGAGGCAGGCAGCTTTCGTTATGGCGAGTTCCTTTTTGTACGCTTCTGGCGGCTGGCACCGCTGTATGTGCTGTTGATGCTTGCCGTGGTCCCCACCATGGCCATCTGGTACGGGCCGGCAGGCCGGCTGCTGCAGGTGATGTTTCTCAATGCCAGCATGCTGATGGGCCTGTACAACCCCTTGGGGTTTGCGCTGCTTACCGGCGGCTGGTCGCTGGGGGTTGAAGCGGTGTTCTACCTGCTGTTTCCGCTGGCGCTCCGGGCTTTGCAGTCATGGCCGCGCACGATGGCGCTGTTTATTTTTTGCATGGGGCTGCAGGTGTGGTGGATTGCGCGAACGATGGGGGCTGAAGGCGTGCCTGCAACCGGGCAGGCGCTGGCGTACCACAACGCTCCTGCTTTTTGTGCGTACTTTGTGGGGGGCTGCGTGCTGGGCCAGTTGGCGCGCGCCGGGCGGCTTCGCCAGTGCCTGCCATCTGCCGCGGGCCTGCTGGTGCTGTTCGCCGGGTTTGCGTTGATGCTGTCGGTCAATCCGCTCGAAGGCACGCAGGAGCTGATCGGCTGGCGCGGCTGGCTGCTGGCTCCGTTTTGCCTGCTGATGGTGGGTGTCGCTTCAACACTTCACCTGGGTGGGCGCTACCGCGCGCTTGCGCAGCATCTGGGCGATGCGACCTACGGCGTGTACCTGATCCATCCTGTACTTTATTTTTACGTGACGCCAGTGCTGGGTCTTGAGGCCCTGAAAACCGGAGCCATGCAGGGCCGGGTATTGCTGGCAGTTGTCGTCCTGATGGCATCGTTTGTGCTGGCCCTGATCAGCGAACGCCTGTTCGAGCAGCCCCTGCGTCGCTGGAGCAAATCGCTTCTGGCTCGCCGTCAAACGGCAACGGGTGGGCCATAAGATGACGGTCATGAAAGCGCTGCGTATTTACGCTGGCCCCAAAGCCATGGCGCACATTGCGGAAAACGGCCTGCAGCCTCGGGATATCGGTGTTGTTCCTGGTGCGGCCGGCGGGCCCAAGGGCCTGATACTCGGGCCGCTGGATCGTTTCATCTTCGGCGAGTGGCTGAGCCACACCGACCATCCGGTGCACCTGGTAGGCGCATCGATTGGCGCCTGGCGTATGGCGACGGCTTGTCTGAACGACCCGGTCGCTGCATTCCAGCGGCTCGAGCATGACTACATCCACCAGCACTATGAGCTGCAGCCGGGCCAGAAAAGGCCGACGGCCGATTTCGTGAGCGAGCAGTTTGGTGCCAGCCTGAAAAGTTTTTACGGGGGCAGGGTGCAGGAAGTGCTGTCGCACCCGCGCTTCAGACTGCACATCTTGACCTCGCGCGGTCGGCACCTGCTGGGCCGCGAACACAAAATCGCCACGCCGCTGGGTTACTTTGGCGCATTTTTGGCCAATGGCCTGCACCGCAAAGCCATGGGTGCGTGGCTTGAACGCGTGGTGTTTTCAACGCCCGACACACCGCTGCCGTTCCTGACGGGCGACTACCGCACCCGGCAGGTGGCGCTGGACGAGGCCAACTTCAACCCGGCCCTGCAGGCCAGTTGTTCCATCCCATTTGTGCTGAGATCAGTGCATGACATACCTGGCGCACCGCCCGGCGCCTATTGGGACGGCGGCATCACCGACTACCACCTTCATCTGAATTACGCTTCGGGACTGGTACCCGATACGCAACTGAATGCTGATCAGGCCGGGCTCGTGCTGTACCCGCATTTTCAGAAAGCAGTGGTACCCGGATGGCTGGACAAGGGCTTCAAATGGCGGCACAAAGCCACGCATTTTCTGGACAATATGGTGCTGCTTGCCCCTGACCCCGCCTGGGTGGCGACGCTGCCCAACCGCAAGCTCCCTGACCGTACTGATTTTGTGCGCTATGGTGCAGACCTGCCAGCGCGGGTCAAAGCCTGGCAGGCCGCAACCAGTGCAAGCGGCCTGCTGGCGGAAGAGTTCAGCCAGTGGCTGGAGGCACCAGATACCCGTTCCGTCTCGCCATTGTGACCCCCGCATGACCGGCAGTTGTTGGCTTTCGGGTACTAATACGCAATTCGTGCTGTTTATTCCCCCGTCGCGCAAAGGCCTGTGGGGGGCGCTGGTAAAATTGGCAGTTACATCTACAACACGGCCCCTCGTGGCTCGACAACGAAGTTGCCCCAAAGTATGACTGCCGATCCGGCCCTGTCCTTGCGCCTTTACGAGGCCATGTTGCGTATCCGGCGGACTGAGGAGCGAATAGCTGACCGCTATGCCGACCAGCAGATGCGTTGTCCCACCCACCTGTGCATAGGGCAGGAGGCCATCGCCGTGGGGGTGTGTGCTGCGCTCGATGACCAGGACACCGTCTTCAGCAACCACCGTGCACACGGCCATTACCTTGCAAAAGGTGGCGACATGGGGCGCATGATTGCCGAGTTTTACGGCAAAAGCGACGGCTGCTGCGGCGGCCGCGGCGGCTCCATGCACCTGATCGACAAATCGGTAGGCTTTCTGGGTTCAACCCCCATCGTTGGTGGCACCGTTCCGCTTGCCGTGGGCGTGGGCTGGTCGCACCAGCTTCAACAACAGCCAATGGTTTCGGTCGCTTTTTTTGGTGATGGCTGTTTTGAAGAAGGCGTGGTGCATGAATCACTGAATTTCGCGGCGCTGCACAAGTTGCCCGTGGTGTTCATCTGTGAAAACAACGAGTTCTCGGTCTACACGCATCTCGGTGAACGTCAGCCCGACCGGCCCATTCACGCGATTGCCGCTGCCCACGGCTGGACAACCCATCACGGCGACGGCAATGACGTCATGGCCGTTCATGCTGCAACCGAAGCCGCAGTCAAGAGGGCGCGTGGCGGGGAGGGCCCGCAGTTTTTGCAATTCTCCGTTTACCGATGGCGCGAGCACTGCGGCCCGAACTTCGACGACCAGCTCGCCTATCGCGACACGGAAACCATAGACACAGGCATGGCCAGTTGCCCGGTCACCCGCATGCGCAGTACGCTGGCCGGCAGGGGCCTGACAGAGGCGCAGCACGAAGAACTGGCGTCGCGCATCGAGGCTGAGATTGATGCGGCCTTTGCGTTTGCGATGGCCAGCCCGAACCCGACTTATGAAGATTCCAGGAGCCACGTCTATGCAGCGTGACGCCCTTGTCCAGAAAATCAGCTACGCGCAAGCCCTGCACCAGGCCACGGACCAGGTGATGGCGCGCGACAAGCGTGTCATCGTTATTGGTGAAGGTGTGCCCGACCCGAAAGCGATTTTTGGCACCACGGCCAACCTGCGTGAAACCTACGGTGCCGACCGCGTGTTCGACATGCCGCTGTCTGAAAACGGACTGACGGGTGTCTGCATCGGTGCCGCGTTGGCAGGCATGCGCCCGCTGATGATTCATCAGCGCATTGATTTTGCGATGCTGGCGATGGACCAGCTCATCAACAATGCGGCCAAGTGGCATTACATGTTCAATGGCCAGTCAAGCGTGCCTTTGGTGGTACGCATGATCATTGGGCGCGGCTGGGGGCAGGGCCCGCAGCATTCCCAGGGTCTGCAGTCCCTTTTTGCGCATATCCCGGGCCTCAAGGTCGCCATGCCCAGCAACCCGCACGACGCCAAGGGCATGCTGATTTCTGCGCTCGAAGACAACAACCCTGTGATCTTCATCGAGCATCGCTGGGTTCACAATCTGGTCGACGATGTGCCGGTGGACGAGTATCGGGTTGAGCTGGGTAAAGCCAGGGTGTTGCAGGCTGGCAACAAGCTCACGATTGCGGGATTTTCCTTTGCCATTGTCGAAGCCCTTCAGATGGCACGCGAACTGTCCAAACACGGTGTGGATGTCGAGGTCGTGGACATGCGCAGCGCCCGCCCACTGGACGTGGAGACACTGTCGCAATCGGTACGCAAGACAGGCCATCTCATTGCGGTAGATGCGGGATGGGCCTCGTGCGGCCTGGCGTCGGAACTGGTCGCATTGATGGCCATGCATGAGTTTGCCAGCCTTAAAAAAGCACCTGCCTGCCTGACCTATCCTGATCATCCGTCACCGACATCCACGTACATGGCTGGTGGATATTTTCCCAGTGCGACCGATTTGTTGGATACAGTGATGAAACAGCTGGATACGCCGCTGGACGCCGCGCAATTGGCCAGTGTGAAAGGTGCGATTTCCCGCAGCGGCAACCTTGATGTGCCCAGCGCCAGTTTTACAGGCCCGTTCTGAGTTTTTGATTTTTCTGAAGAGAGTTGACCATGAGCAAACCTATCCGCGAAACCAACCGATTCGGCAATGATGTGGTGACATCCATCCCCAGCGATGCCGCGCTGGCGGACAAGCCTGGCCACAAGCTGCGCACATCCAATACCATCGTCGACCGTACGGTTGAGGTTGAGGGCTCTTCTGGCCCCGCTCCTACGGCTGCTGAACAGTTGCTGGACAGCACCAAGCTCAAAAAGCTGGAAGGCCAGGAAATCAAGTTCTACAAGGAAGCTGGCCAGGTCGGCGTTGTGCGTGTTGACCCGACCTGGAAAACCGACGACCAGATTCCCAACCTGTTCACAGGGCCGAGCTACCGGAACAAACACGAGCGTTTCCGCTTCGACGGCCACAAGATGATGCATCACCTTGACCGTATCGCGGCCTGGCAGAAAGGCGAAAAGTTCGCCCCCATCCACATCGACATGGGTCTCACCAAGTTTTGCAACACTGCCTGCCTCTATTGCTACGCAGTCGTGCAAAACATGACGCGTGGCACGATGATCGAGCGTGAAGCGCTGCTGCGTTATATCGAGGATTGCGGCAAGCTGGGCGTGCGTTCGATTGGTTTTATCGGTGACGGCGAGCCTACCCTCAACCCTGCCGTGTATGACGCTACAGTGCTGGCGCGCAAGCTGGGTGTGGACACCTCCATGGCCACCAACGGCCTGCTGTTCGATATGGACCGTGCCCATGACATGCTGCGCGACATGACCTGGATACGTTTTAATCTTTCAGCCGGCGAACGTGATGGTTTCCAGCGTGTACACCAGTCCAAGGCCAGCAATTTCGACGAGCTCGTTGAAAAGATCCGGGCGCTGGTCAAGATCAAGAAAGACAATGGTTACAAGTGCACGATCGGCCTTCAGATGGTGCTGATCCCCGAGTGCTATGACCAGGTCATCAAGGAAGCCCAGCTGGGCGCAGAACTGGGCGTCGATTATTTCGTCATCAAACAGTGCTCCGACTCCGAGTACAAGGAAATCGGCATTGACTACAAGGACTACCTGAGCATCGCCGATGTACTGAAGGAAGCGGAGACCTATTCCAATGAGAACTACGTTGTGCAGGCCAAGTGGGACAAGATCATGGCGGGTGGCGAAACACCGTTGTACAAGGACGGCTACCGCAAATACGACCAGTGCCACGGAACGCCGTTTTTGTTGCAAGTGTCCGGCAACGGCAAGATCTACCCCTGTGGCCCGTTTTTCAACAAGGAACGTTTCTACATCGGCGACATTCACGACCAGTCGTTCTTCGATATCGTGATGGGCGACCGTTACTGGGAAGTCCACAACGACGTGGTGAACTCTGTCGATGTCCACAAGGATTGCGCCGTCGGCTGCCGCCAGGATTACGTCAACAAGTTCCTTTGGGACCTGAAGAGTCCTCCTGAGCACATCAACTTCATCTGATCCCGCGACCGGAGCTGTGCGCTGATGGGTTGGGTTCTCGCCGCAGGCGTTGGGGCTTTTCTGGTGTTGCTTGCCGCTCAGGTCATCCTGTGGCGAGTACTGGGTGTCAGACGTGAAATGCTGGGCCTGGCCGTGGTTTACCTGCTGATGCCGGTCTTCGTTTTTGTGGCCATGGCGCTGTTGACGAACACAGACCTGCTCGACCTGATTCTTGCGGGCTTCCTCTACCTGGCTTTGGCCTGTGGCTACATTCAGACCTATCCAGCCCTGCGCGAAGACATACCGTCGTTTCGAATCCTGTTTGCCATCGATGCTGCGGGGCCGGGGGGCTTGAGCGAGGATGAAATTGCTGCCGCGCTTGGAATTCGCAATCTGCTCTCCAGAAAGATGGACGATTTGTCGAGTGATCGTCTTGTAGGTGTAGATGCAGACGGAAAATTACACCTTCTTCCTGCAGGCCGGTGGTTGGCAATCGTATTCAGGACTTACCGTAAAACCCTGGGTCTGCAGCGTGGGCTTGGCTGAAACATCTCATGAATAATCCAAATTGCGACGAAGAGTTTCCTACCATCACGGTAGTCATGCCTTGCCTGAACGAGGAGGCCAACATCGCCGATGCGGCTACATCCACGCTGCGTGCCTTTGACCGCAAAGGCATTGTGGGAGAGTTGATCATCGTCAATGACGGAAGCAGCGATGGCACACAGTCCGTCGCCGAACGCATTGCAGCTTCAGATTCCCGGGTCAGGATCATCCGGCACCCTGAGAGGCAGGGCATAGGCGCTTCATTTTTTGACGGAGCCCTGGCGTCGACGATGGATTACGTCACCATGTTTCCGGGTGACAACGAAAACGACCCGGACGATGCGCTGACCTACTTCAGCATGACCCGGCATGTGGACATCATTGTCCCGTTTATCTACAACATCGAGATCCGTTCGCGCCTGCGCCGCATTGTGTCATCGGGCTACCGGTTCATCATCAACATGAGTTTCGGTACCAATCTGAATTACACCAATGGCACGGTGATCTACAACACGGCCATCCTGCGCGAGGTAGAGCTGGAGTCCAAGGGTTTCTTTTATCAGGCAGAGCTGTTGATCAAGCTGATCCGCCGTGGTTATCTGTATGCAGAGACGCCGCACTTCCTGGGCGATCGCCAGTCTGGCAAGACCAAGGCGCTGACCCTCAAGTCATTGCGTGAAGTGATGATGGCCTACCTCCGTCTCGTCAAGGAGGTTCACATCACACGCAGCAGTGGTGCCACCGACTTGCCGCTCAATCCCCGCTCCGCCACTTACAAACGCATGTCCGCAAAGGGCGGTGATGGCCGATAGCAGGAGTTTGAGTCTGGGGTGCACCTTGATTGCATGTATTGCACTGGTGCTTTTACACGCCTTGATGGCCCGTCTATGGCTGGCACGAAATCCATCGGCCTCACCACAAAAAGCTACCGCATTGCTCGCACTGGTCCTGAACGTACCGCTGGCTATCGGTGTGATGGCCTGGAGCATCACGCTAGGAATACCGCTCGGGGAGCTGCTGCTCGCCTGGATTTATGCGGCGCTTGCCTTTAACAGCGTGGCGTACTCCTATTTTCATTTTTTCAACCTCAGCGAAACCGGTCGCCGCATCCGAATGTTGCTGCAACTGCTTGAGGGTGAACATATCGGCATCAATGATGCAGGGCTAACGACGTACAACGGCCAAGCCATGGTCAACCAGCGCCTGGCAAGGTTGCTTCAAATGGGGCAAGTGAGCAGCGCATCCGGCGGGCGATACAGGATCAGTGGACGCTTTCTGTTGCGAGCTGCGAGGCTGGTGCGCTCGATTGGCCGGCTCACCACGGGCCGTGCAGATGCTTCGCCGGGCAGGGGCCTATGAGCAATCGCATCGTTGAGTTGGTCAGGGGCGTCTTTCACGGGGAACACGCGGCTCAGCAATTAGTCCGCCACCTCATTGTGGGTGGCAGCGGGGTGGTTTTTAACTGGGTCGCATTCAGTTTGCTGCGGCACTTTACCGCGCTGGGCACCCTGCAATCCACCCTGCTTGTGCATGCGGTCCTGCTGGCAACGATTTTCCCCTTGCAGAAACTGTTCACTTTCAAGAAAAAGAGGCACGGCAGCCGCCAGGCGATTCGTTTTCTGGTCAATGACGCAGGTTATATAACGCTGGATTACCTGTTGGCCCTGGGATTCATTGACGTCCTGGGCCTGCCCGTCTGGTTGGGGAAGGGATGTGGACTGGCCATACTGACACCCCTGAGTTTTCTGTCCCAGCGCCTGTGGGTCTTTGCGGATACGTCAAAGCCCGAACAACCTGAGGGATAGGCCTCCTGCTCCCCTTATTTGAGCAAGGTGGTTACGTATTTATAGAGGGCTGGCTGTTCCACGGGCTCGCGGTTGCAGACAATCTGAACATCGATGGCAGCTGCTGCGCTGCCGACAAATGCTGCTACCTGTGAGGAAAGTTTGCCGCCCAGGCACAGGCCTGCAAGAGATAAAAATGCGTCACCAGCACCAATACGGTCCACCACCTTTGTGGACAGGGCCGGGATGTTGTGTACTACCTTGTTGGGGCGATCCCATATCATGACGCCCTTGGAGCCACGGGTCACCGCAAGATAGTCGGCACCGACGCGGTCAGCCACCTGCTCAGCGACCGCTTCGACCGGGTCATGCCTGTTGTGGGCCGCCAAACGCAATTCAGGTTCGTTGAGTGAGACGAAGTTTGCCCGCTTGTAGCGGTTGATAACGTGAAAACCGCGATTGCCACTGTTGACCTGTGTATTCACTGCGAGGAAGGGCGCATGCTCGCAGAGAGCCTTGACCATTGCGGGTGCAATGAACCCGTTGCCGAAATCCGGCACGATGACGACGTCATAGTTTGCAAGTTCGTCGCGCAGGACTTTGGCAACCGTTTCGTCGTGAGGGCTGTCCTGCGTCGCATCGCGATAAAAGTACACCTCAAAAAACTTGGCAAGGTCGCTGTCGACAAAGCGGCGCTTGACCACGGTCGGTGCATTGTCAATGTAGAAGAAACGCGGTGTGACGTTGGGTTTGAGCTTGGAGCGAATAAATTCTTCATGGGTCTCCAGCTTGCCCAGTCCGGTCATGAGGGTCACGCTGTCGGCAAAGGACGCCAAATGATTCGCAACCGCCAGTGAACCACCTGCAAATTGCTCCTCCGAGTCGTAGCGAACAGCCAGGATGTTGCCCTTGCCGGTTTGACCCAACGGGGAGACGTAGTGGTACTGGTCAACAATGGCGTCGCCCACGACAAGCACGCGAAGTTTACGCAGCGAATCCAGCTGCGAAAAGATGGCCTTGTCGCTGGTGCCTTCAGCAAACCGTTCGAGGTACTGCTTTGTCTCTGGAGGAAACACACCAAAGTGCTCGTTTAAAAGCGAGCTTGAGCTGAAGGTAATCTCATCTGTATAGAAGATGCGCCCCCCATGGGACTGCGTTGCGTTGATTTCGCGCAGGATGTTGCCCGTGACATCGTCTGATACGGACTGGTAGTCGCTTCCCTTGGCATAGATATGGGGTTTTACGTGCTCAATCGGGGTCAATGCGGTGTAATCGGCATTGACAGCCACGTAGTCCACGCAGGCCAGTGCAGCAAGGGTTTCCGCACGAAGGTCCTCGCTGAACACGGGCCGGCCTGGCCCCTTGTTCACGAACTTGTCAGCAGTCAGGCTAACGAACAAAACGTCGCCTTCCTGACGTGCCCGCTGCAGATGGCGGATATGACCCGTATGCATGAGATCGAAGGTGCCATGGCAAAGCACAACGCGTTTACCCAGTGCCTTCAGGCGCGCCGACTCAATGCCCAACTGCTCGATGGAACAGATCTTCCCTGGTGTTGTCATCTTTATTGTCCTGCGGCCTGAAGTTTTGCCGCTATGCGGTCGGACAGGTTGTGCAGGACAAATTGATGCCCGATCTCCACGATGCCGTAGTTGTCGGAATCCAGCCAGACATTGAGATCACCCAATTGACGCAAGGGGTTGTCGGTCTTGAACCCGGAAAGTGTTAACACCTTGCCGCCGCCTGCACTGCGAAAACTTGCCACTGCATTGCAGATATTGGGTGACTTTCCGGAACTGCTGATGGCTACCAGCATGTCTCCTTCGCCGGCATGCATTGCCAGCATGCGGGCAAAAGCGACTTCATAGCCGTAGTCGTTGGTCATGCAGGTCAGCAAGGAAGAGTCGTGCAGCGTAAAGGCTGAAATTTTTGCCATATTGACGAAGTCGGTCACCGCATGGGATGCAATGGCCGCACTGCCGCCGTTACCCACGATGTACATGCGCTTGCGTGACTTTTTCAGCTCATCTACCCAGCCCATAAATTTCGCGGCACCATCGTCCGATGGCATGCTTTGACCTTTGGTGTCTGTCCATGGCGACGTGCTGACAACACGGGCGAACTCTGCGGTTCGGGATGCGAGATCTAGAGTCAAGTGGATGCCTCGTTACCTAAAAATTTGAACCACGGCGCGGTCGCCTGCTGGATGGATGTCGTGCTCCATACGGGCGCATCACGCCAGTCGGAAAGATGTTCCAGCATCATGGCAACACCCTCTTCAAATGAAACTTGTGGTGCCCAGCCAAGCAATGAGCGTATTCGCGTCGTATCACCGAAGGTGCAGTCGGGCTCGCCCGGGCGTTTGGGAATATGGACCACATCCCCTCCCAGCAATTCAACAAGGCGATTGACACTGTAATGGTTGCCGCTCCCCACGTTCATGGCCACTGTAGTGATGTCGGATTTCGCTGCAGCGAGGAAAGCCCTGACAACATCCGTGACATAGGTGAAGTCGCGCGTCTGGCGACCGTCTCCTACGACGGTAAAAGGCTTGGCATGGATTTTTTGGGCGAGAAACACACCGAAAACAGCGCCGTAAGCACCTGTTGTACGTGAGCGTGGCCCATAGACATTGAAAAGTCGCAGGGATACGGCTGGCAATTTATAGGTTTGTGCCCAATGTAATACCAGCTCTTCACCCATGTATTTGGTGAGCGCGTAGGGGTATTGTGGCTGGATCGGCGATGTCTCAGGCGTTGGGTAGGCGTCGGGGATCCCATAGCTGGATGACGACGCTGCATAGACCAGTCGTTTGACGCCGGCTGCCCTGGCGCACTCAAGCACATTCAGGGTGCCCTGAACGTTAGTTTGGAAATAAGCACCCGGTGCCTCAATCGAGGGAACGATATCGGCAAGTCCGGCCATGTGAAAAACCCAGTCCACGCCCTCGAAACATGGCGTCAAGGCGGGTAGGTCGCAAATATCAACCTGATGAAAACTCAGCCGGGGCTCTTTTCCCAGTTGTTTCAGGTTTGCCGTGCGGCCACTTGCAAGGCTGTCGACAGCCACAACTTCGTGCCCCTCTTCAATCAGCAACTCGGCGAGATGACTGCCAATAAAACCTGCCCCACCTGTAATCAGTGCCCTCATGCGGCATCTCCCCTGTGGGCTTAAATGAAGTTGACGTGTTCGACGTTGCCAGCCGTCAGTTTGTCCAGATAGCGATTGACTTCATCCATGCGGCAGTTCTTGCGGCAATCGTTGATGTCAAGATCATGGCGCACATAGCGGAAGTTCTCGCGGCGCTTATCGCTTTGCCAGACGTCCTTGAAGGATTGCTCCATCATGTTGCCGTAAGCGAAACGTTCATCCAGCAGGTATGCACTGCAGCCGTAGACTTGTCCATCGGCCATCACGTAGGCCCACGAAAACGGTGTCGCATTGCACTTGTTGTAGCGCTCGCCTTCTGCCTCTACGTATTTTTTCATCGTATTGCTGCGAAACACCAGCTGGAAGTCATCTGTGGAAAAGCCTTCAAAACGCTGCTCCATGCCGATGTAGTTCTTGTAATTGACCTTCTCATAAAGATGGGTCGTACTGAATTTGTGCTGCGAGTAAGGCTTGACGACGAGGTAATCGAGGCCGATTTCGTCCCTGCAAAGAATGGCCAACTGCTCGATTTCGTCTGCGTTCTCGGGCAGCAGCAACGTTTGCGCACCTATTGTGCAATTGATGTTGTTGGCGCGCTTGGCTGCGACAGCACGCTTGAGGTTTCCGACGACACGGTCAAAATCGGACTCTTTGGTCTGATGGATTTTTGCGTACGTTTCTTTGGTTCCCGCATTCATGGAAACTTTGATCCAGGAGGTCAGCGGCAGCGCTTCGCTAATGAATTTTTCGTTCAGCACCGTAGCGTTGGTGGTGAAAGACACGTCCATGCCAGCAGCTTTTGTCGCCTTGACGATGTCAACTATGCGCTTGTGCAGCATTGGCTCGCCTTCTCCTGCATACATCACACTTTTGACACCCAATTTGCCCATCTCATGGAGTCGTTCAGAAAGTATGTCCGCGTCGAGCATGCGGGCTTTGTAGCCTATGTAATCCACCGCGCAGAATGTACACCGGTGATTGCAGGCGCCGACTGGCGACATCTCCACATATATGGGATAGACATCCTTGGCCCGCTCCCAGTCGTCGCCAACTTCAAGCAGGTTGGCAACCCATCGAGGGTGATACACCAGTTTGTGACTGTCGATTCCGTACTTATCGGCCATGCTTGAGAAATCCAGGAACATTCATTAGAGAAGGGCTTCAGCCGGGGCTTGAAAGCCGCACAAGTGTACCTGTGCAAGACGCCCACGGACCGATCAAATTTTAATCAAATGCAGCCCTTCACGCTGGACCTTCATCTCGGGAGTGTGAATAAATAGACAAGCGGGTCCCGTATTATTCGAAAAGCCGGGATTTAGCTGCAAGGGTCAAGCGAAAGGGGCATTTTTTCGATAGTTATACGGTCCGCTGCCTGTGCTGCCTGCCAATCGCTGTAAGCCGAGGAATTCCAGGTCGATTTGAAGTACCACCCCAAGGCCTGCATAAACCAGCTTGAAGAGGGCTCAGCGATGTTGACCTGGCTTACATCGCAAGCGCTATTGATGTGGCCCACCATCGCATGCCCCTGCAAGCCGCGTATGTGTTCGCGCAGGTAGCCGGATGTTAGTACAGGTTGTACGGCAGGTGCCCAGCCCATGCGCTGCCTGAGCTGAAAACGCCAACGGGTCCACGTGGACTCTGGCTCTAGTGGGGATGCAATGCCTATCACGTTCCGGGGGGCGTCCATGGCTTTCTGCAGCAGTCCTGTCCATTCGACGTCGCGCAATGGAGCGGCCATGACATCAGTTTTATCATTTATCACGATCACTTTTGTCTGTCTTGCCATGGGCGACGCTGAAATGGACTGGACCACCATCTCTTCATGGATAGTTCGCACGGCAAATAACGGCCAGCGCATTAGCAATCCGGCCACGATAGCGATCGTCAGCCAGCCTGCCACCTGCCCACTGACTGAAATACGGCCGTGGGAGTCCTGGGTGGTCACCAAGTATGCGAGCAACCACGCAAGAGCACTGCCGAAATAATAGAGATAACGCAAACCCCAGCCGGCAGGGCTTGCCAGCCTGAGTGCTGCCACATACGGCGACAGGGTAAAAACCGCAGTGCTGAACGCCAGCAATAAAAGGAAATGGCGCCGGTAGTCGAAGCTGCCGGATGGGTAACCCGCCGGCTTTTTAACTCTGTTTCGCAGAAACCCGATTGCAAGCCAGAGCGGCAGCCAGGCCATGAATATGGTTGCGATGAATGTGGCCAGCGACAGCATGAGTTGCGAAGGCTGAAAGGACAGGCGGCGCTCGCTTATCATTTCGGTGCCAACTGGGGGGAACATGATGAACATGGTTGCGAATGCGCCCGCACCGATCACAAAAGGCGCACTTCGTTTCATCAACGTTGTACAGATATGCCGCCATTTGGGTATCGTTGACTTATCAAGGGCTCCGTCCACCAGCAGGGTAACCATGGGGTACAGCAGCAACATGGGTGCTGTCGCCTCTCCCAGCAATGCCGACAGGGTGCCAAACACGCAAGCAAGCAGGTAGGCGACGACACCCAATGCAGTGCGTTGGCGCAAATGAGCCTCGACGAAAAACCAGATGCCCAGCGCAAAAAAGGCGTGAGCCGATACAAAAATAACTGTCGGTGTGGAGAGGATGATCTGGTTGGCGGGTGTCACAGCAGAAAGTACTGCCATGACAAAAGCCAGTTTTGGCGAGATGAAGCCCGTGCGCATGAAAGTCGCATACCAGGCCGCACCTGCGGTGACCGCGCCAAGCACAGAAAGCCATATCGCTCCATGTGCGGAGCCGGTAAGCGTCATGGCGTGTAAATTCAGCCAGCCCGCAATAGGGCGGCCGTTTTCCCTCAGTCTTTTGAAAATTTCCTCATACGCACCTTGTTCATAGAGAAGGGCGTGTATCCATCCGTCCTGGAATTCGCTGGTAAACAGCGCAAATGGCAAGTGGGCTAAAAAAATCACCAGCATTGCCAGTGCCAGCCAGCCAGAATTAATGGGGACCAGTTTGTTTTTCATCGGGACCTTGGTCCTTGCTAGGGGTTTCCATCTGGAGCCCCTTGTCAACCCAGTTTTTTTACCAGCACCTGACTCTTTCGATCCCAGTTGTATTTACGCTTTCGTGCCTCCGGTAGCCACTCGGGATCGACCTGGACGAAACCGCGCTTGATAAACCAGTGCATCGTGCGGGTGGTCAATACAAAAATGCTCTGCAGGCCTGCCGAGCGGGCGCGTTGCTCTATACGTTTGAGGATTTTTTCGCCATCGCCCTGACCCTGACTTTGCGGTGACACCGTAAGCGCCGCCATTTCGGCAGTTTTGGCTTCAGGATAGGGGTAGAGCGCTGCACATGCAAAGATGACGCCGTCGTGTTCAATCACCGAATAGAGTTCGGCGTCACGTTCAATCTCGGTACGGCCACGCTTGACCAGTGTTCCGTCCTTTTCAAACGGCTCAATGAGTTGCAGGATGCCGCCGACGTCGTCCGGGGTGGCCTCGCGCAGGCTTTCGAGCTTTTCGTCAATCACCATGGTGCCGATACCGTCATGGACATACACCTCAAGCAGCAAGGCTCCGTCAATGGCAAATGGCAGGATGTGGCTGCGCTCGACCCCGGCCTTGCATGCCTTGACGCAATGCTGAAGGTAAAACGCCGTATCCGTAGGGCGTTCAGCGGGCGACAGGCTGGCCAGCAGCTTTTCAGCAGCAGCCAGCGGCAGTTCGGTATCAATCGGGTTGTCTTCACTCTCGGGTTGGTCAGGTTCAATGCGGATGCCGGGAATCTCAGTCAGGAAAATCAGCTTGTCAGCCTGAAGTGCGATAGCGACCGATGTGGCCACCTCTTCCATGGTCAGGTTGAACGCCTCACCGGTTGGCGAAAAGCCGAACGGCGACAGCAACACCATGGCACCGTAATTGAGGGTTGTGGTGATGCCGGCAACGTCAACCTTGCGCACAAGGCCAGAGTGCTGGAAATCCACCCCGTCCATGATGCCTACCGGGCGTGCGGTGATGAAGTTGCCAGAAATAACGCGGATGGTGGCACCAGCCATGGGCGTGTTGGGCAAGCCCTGGCTGAAGGCAGCCTCTATCTCGTAACGTAATTGGCCGGCAGCTTCCTGGGCGCAGTCCAGTGCGACCTCATCGGTAATGCGCATGCCATGTGAATATCTGGCCGTGTGGCCTTTGGCCCGGAGTTGTTCGTTGACCTGGGGCCTGAAGCCATGCACCAGCACAATCTTCACGCCCATGCTCTGTATGAGTGCCAGATCCTGTGCAATGTGCTGCAGTTTTCCGGCAGCTATGGCTTCACCTGCGATGCCTACTACAAAGGTTTTACCTCTGTGCGTGTGGATGTACGGTGCCACCGAGCGGAACCACGGTACAAAGGTGAAATTGAACACGGCAGACATGGGCACGCTTTCGGGATCGTGAGATTTGGGGCAGCAAGCGGGGCGCTTTTCACCGACGGAAATAAGTGTAAGGCACTACGTCCGCAGCCAGCTTCGTATCGAAGGTGATACAGCCCTGAACAAAATGGGGGGTAGCAGTTGCCTCAATCGGGCGGCGAGGGTATCTTCAATAGCGATGGAAACACTGGCGATTGGTTTGTGGGGCTGCTTCTTCGGCATGACGGTACTCATTTTGGGCGGCGCGGCATTGGCGTACTTCCGGTCTTTGCACCGCATCGCACTCAATGCGGCGATGTCCGGGGTCGCCTCGGTCCTTTTTGTTCTGGCTTTTCTGGATATCCTGCCGATCGCCGATGACGCTACCCTTGCGAGGCTTCTCGCGCATCTTGCCACAGCGGTCTCCTGCATGTTGGCTTACCAGTTGCTGGCTTTGCTTGGGATTTTGAGAAGCCGGGAGAGGCAACAGCGCACCATGCTTTTGCTTGGAGCTTTTTGTCTGATCATCCTGGGAGCAGGGTGGGCACTTGACCCACCGCAATCCCTCAGGCTAAGTGTCGTCATGGCGTGCCTGCTTGCATTTGCAGGCTTGCTGTTTTGCGTGCGCAGTGCCGTGCGCGGCATTCGTTTGGGGTGGGTCGCGGCGCTTAGCGTTTTCTGCATGCTGGCTGCCCTGAGCGGGCTTGGCTGGATTGCGACTCACCGCTCGGAGACACTATGGCCGATACATGCCGCGAGCGCCGTCACCGCAACGCTCTATTTGATGACCATGGCTTATGTTTTGTGGGCCCGGTACGCCTACCTCATCGAATTGCAGGAGGTCATGGCCTATGGCCCTGCTTACGACCCCGTGACGCGGATGAGGTCTCATGAGGAAACTGGTCAATTGGTGGGGGCAGTATTCAAGAGTTTTCGGGACAAGCCTGAACCTTTGGGGGTCGTTGTTCTGACTATCGCCAATTTATACGCGCTTGAAAAACTTCACGGTCCTGCAGCAGTTAACAGCGCTTTGTTTGTATGCGCAGGTCGCTTGCGGCGTCTTGTCCCTGCGCAGGTAGAGATGGGGCGGCTGGGTCAGGACGGCTTTCTCCTGATCATGCGCAACTGCCATGAGAGTGGGCGCCTGATACGTTTGGCACGCTCCATCGAGTCCCGCCTGCGCAAGTCGGTCACCTTGAATACCAGCCTGGAAGCCAACCGTTTTGAGGCAGACAGCACAGTGTGGGTGGCAGAAATCGGGGTAGGGGTGCTGCGCCTGAATAATCCTGCGGTCAGGGGGGCAAGTGCCATTTCCATGGCGCGAGGAATGTCGCGCACCGCTGTCAGCTACGAAAGTCGTGTGGCGTGGTTCGATCATGCCAGTGCCGAGATTGTCGAATTGCCCATCCTTGCCTCAGCTTGAGCGCAGCGGTGCCCTGAGGCGTCGATAATCGGGACTTGAACAGCGCCCCCTTGGCCTGCATATTCCCTCGTGCCTTTGCAAACTACTCCCCAACCGTCGCCCCAGCCAAAGCTTGCTATCGAGTTCCCTGAGTCGCTTCCCGTTTCAGGCAAACGTGACGAAATTGCTGCTGCGATGCAGGCGCATCAGGTCATCATCGTTTGCGGTGAGACGGGGTCTGGCAAGACCACCCAGTTGCCCAAGATTGCCCTCGCCATGGGACGCGGCAAACTCAACTACCCGGCAGGCCAGCGCGGCAGGCTGATCGGTCATACACAGCCGCGCCGTATTGCAGCGTCCAGCGTGGCAAAGCGTATTGCCGAAGAACTGAAAACCGCGCCGGGTGACGTTGTCGGTTACAAGGTGCGCTTTCAGGACCGGCTGGGCCGTGATGCGTCGGTCAAGCTGATGACTGACGGCATCCTGCTGGCCGAGACGCAGACCGACCCGCTGCTTAACGCCTACGACACCATCATCATCGACGAGGCCCATGAGCGCAGCCTGAACATTGACTTTCTGCTCGGTTATTTGCGCCAGTTGCTGCCGCGCAGGCCTGACCTGAAAGTGGTCATTACCTCGGCCACGATTGATGCACAGCGCTTTGCGGATTATTTCGCGTCAGGCAAAGGTCCAGCGCCTGTGATTATGGTTTCAGGCCGCATGTTCCCTGTGGAGCAACGGTACCGGCCATATGAGGAGTCGCGCGACTATGACCTGAACGACGCGATAGCCGATGCGGTCGATGAGCTCTGGCTAAGCCCGCACAGTGCCGGCGACATCCTGGTATTTTTGCCTGGCGAGCGCGAGATCCGCGAGGCGGCCGACCATTTGCGCAAGCACCTTGCGCACAAACCCCTCATGCGCAACGCCGAGGTGTTGCCGCTTTTTGCGCGCCTGAGCCCTGCCGAGCAGGACCAGATTTTCTCCGGGCACAGCAATCGCCGCATCGTGCTGGCCACCAACGTGGCCGAGACATCGCTTACCGTGCCGGGTATCCGCTACGTGATTGATGCCGGTACCGCACGGGTCAAGCGCTACAGTTTTCGCAACAAGGTCGAGCAGCTGCTGGTGGAGCCGATCAGCCAGGCAGCGGCCAACCAGCGTGCAGGGCGTTGCGGCCGCGTGGCTGACGGCATCTGCATACGGCTTTATGACGAGCAGGATTTTTTGGGAAGAGCCCGCTTTACCGACCCGGAGATTTTGCGCAGCTCGCTGGCTGCGGTGATCCTGCGCATGAAGGCGCTGCACCTTGGCGCGATTGAAAACTTCGCATTTATCGAACCACCTCAGGGGAGGGCGATGGCTGATGGCTATCAGTTGCTGGCCGAACTGGGTGCAGTCGATGACGACAACGAACTCACGCCCGTAGGGCGTGCGCTGGCCAAACTGCCGCTGGATCCGCGTGTTGGCCGGATGATTCTGGAGGCTAAAGATCGCAATGCGCTCGATGAGGTACTGGTGATCGCCAGTGCACTGAGCGTGCAGGATGTGCGCGACCGTCCCATGGACAAGCAGGCGCAGGCGGACCAGGCGCATGCCAAATTTGATGATGAGAAAAGTGAATTTGTCGGTTATTTGAAGCTATGGAAGTGGCTGGGTGATTCACGCGGGGGTGGGGAATCTCGAAATGCGGGGGTCAGAGCCCGATCTACCGAGCCGCCCGCTGGCGCGGTCGACTCCGGTAATCGCGGTCTGACCCACCAAACACATAAGCTGTCCAATCGCCAACACGAAAACCTGCTGCGCGAAAACTTTATCAACATGCGCCGCGTGCGCGAGTGGCGTGACATTCATTCGCAGTTGCATAGCGTGATTGGCGAGCAGAAATGGGTACTGAATGACAAACCCGCCAGCTACGAGCAGCTGCATTTGTCGATGCTGTGCGGCTTGCTGGGCAATCTGGGCCAGAAGAACGAGGAGGAAGACTGGTACCTGGGGGCACGCGGCATCCGGTTTTACCGGCATCCAGGTGCCAAACTGAGCAAAAAACCGGGCCGCTGGATCGTGGCAGCTGAACTGGTCGAAACCACGCGCTTGTTTGGTCGTGGCATTGCCAATATCGAACCGCAATGGGTAGAACAGGTCGCCGGCCATCTGCTCAAAAAACAGTTGCTCGACCCGCACTGGGAGAAAAAAGCTGCGCAGGTCACGGCGCTGGAGCGTGCCACGCTTTATGGCCTGGTGATCTACAACGGACGGCGCGTCAACTTTGGCCGGGTAGACCCGGTTGCTGCGCGTGAGGTGTTTATCCGCGAAGCGCTGGTCGCCGGCAACTGGGACACCAAACTGCCATTCCTGACGGCCAACGAGAAGCTCATCGCCCGTGTGCAAGACCTGGAGCACAAGGCCCGCAGGCAGGATGTGCTGGTCGACGAAGAGCTGATTTACGCTTTTTATGACCAGCAATTGCCTGCTGACGTGTGCAGCGGCGCCAGTTGCGAGAGCTGGTACAGGGAGGAAGTCAAAAAGCAGCCCAAACTCCTGCTGTTGTCGCAGGACGAACTGATGCGCCATGAGGCCGCAGGCATCACTACACAGGCATTTCCAAAAATCCTGCGCCTGGGCGGTGTGGACTGTACGGCGAGCTACCTGCATGAACCGGGTGATGCCAAAGATGGTGTGACGGTCGATGTGCCGCTGTTTGCACTGAACCAGGTGAATGAAGAGCGATGTGAGTGGCTGGTGCCCGGCATGCTCAAGGACAAGGTGCAGGCCCTCATCAAGACATTGCACCAGCGTCCGCGCTCGCGGCTGGTGCCTCTGCCGGAAACGGCGACGCGCATGGCCGCACAGCTGAACCAGCCGGAGCTGTATGGCACGGGGTCACTGACCGATGCTGTCCTCAAGCTGGTACGCGACGCCACGGCGGTCGATGTCAAACGGGGTGACCTGAAGCTTGAGATGCTGCCGCCGCACCTGTTCATGAACTTTCGGGTGGTGGACGAGCATGGCAGGCAACTCGGCACGGGGCGCAATCTTGGGGGGCTCAAGGGCGACCTGGGTACACAGGCGAGAGGGGCATTCCAGGCGCTGGCGGGGCTTAAGAATCTGCCGTCACCGGATGTTGACCATCCAGGAGCCGGCGACAAGCCTGCGCATTCAGCTTCCACAAATCAGACAGGGTTGCAGCCACACCCACCCGCTGCCACCAAAAACAGCGCGCCCCTCGCCGCCAAAGTCCCTGAACGCTACACAAGCTGGAGTTTTGGGGAATTACCTGAGCTAATGGAAATTCGCAAGGGGGCCCAGACCTTGATCGGGTTTCCGGCACTGGTTGATTTGGGCGACGCAGTGACGATAGAAGTGTTTGACGAGCCTGACATGGCTGCAGCCAGGCACCGTGCTGGCCTCAGGCGGTTGTTTGCATTGCAGATCAGGGACGCGCTGAAATACCTTGAGAAAAACCTGCCCGAGCTACAGAAAATGGCTACTGCTTTCATGCTGGTGGGACGCGCTGCAGACAACTCTGGCGGCGGCACACTTGAAGAACTGCGGGAGCAGATCATTGAAGTCGCGCTGGACCGTGCCTTTTTGCTCGATCCCTTGCCAACGGTGGAAGCAGAGTTCAAAAAGCGCGTAGAGAACGGGCGCGGTCGACTGACGCTGATTGCCAGTGAAGTGGCGCGCATGGCTGCCGGCATTTTGATGGAGTTTGCTGTGGCCCAGCGCAAAATTAAGGACACCAAAAATGCAACCGAGGTGGCTGCAGATGCGGTCCAGCAACTCCAGCGCCTGGTGTCAAAACGGTTTTTGACAAGTACCCCTTATGGCCAATTGCAGCACTTTCCGCGCTACCTCAAGGCCATCACGGCAAGGCTTGAAAAATGGCACACCGATCCGGCCCGTGACGCTGCCCGAACACTTGAACTGAAGCCGCAGGAGCAACGTTACTGGCGACTGGTTGCCGAACGCAAGGGGGCCACGGACGCACGTATGCAGGAGTTTCGCTGGCTGCTTGAAGAGTTGCGGGTGAGTTTTTTCGCCCAGGAACTCCGCACGCCGCAACCTGTGAGCATCAAGCGCCTCGACAAGGCCTGGCAGCAACTCAACAGTTAAACGAATAAAAAAAGGCCCTGCAGGAGTGCAGGGCCTTTTTATAGTGTGCTACTTCGTCAGATTTTTCCCATGAGCAGCAGGATCACGAGAATGACAACTATCAGACCAAGGCCGCCACTCGGGCCGTAGCCCCAGCTGCGACTGTGACCCCAGGTTGGCAGTGCCCCCACCAGGATCAGGATCAGGACGATGAGCAGAATGAGCGAAATAGACATAAGGACTCCTTGTTTTGTTGTTTCGATTCTTGCTTGATGTTGCAAGCAATCCAACAGGAACAAGCCGCGTGAGTCCGTCAGCCAAAGGCTGACAGTCCTGACCTACAGTCTTGCCAGGCGTTCCAGAGCGGCGTTCAGGGTCTCATCTTTTTTTGCGAAACAGAACCTGACGACGCGCTGGTCAAACCCATCTGCGTAAAACGCGGAAAGAGGAATCGCTGCAACGCCTATTTCCGAGGTGAGCCATTTGCAAAAATCCGATTCGTTCAAATCACTCACGTCAGAGATATCAACGCACTGAAAGTAGCTTCCCTCGCTGGGCAGGAGTTTGAAACGGGTTTTGGCCAGACCTTCACGGAAAAGATCGCGCTTGCGCTGGTAAAACGCCGGCAGATCAAGATAAGGGCGTTCATCAGCCATGTAACTCGACAGCCCATACTGCACAGGCGTATTGACCGTGAAAACATTGAACTGGTGCACCTTGCGAAACTCCGACGTCATGGCCGCTGGCGCAGCGACATAGCCCACCTTCCAGCCAGTCACGTGATAAGTCTTGCCAAAGCTGCTGACGATGAAGGCGCGGGCTGCCAGGCCCGGAAAGCGAACGGCACTCTGGTGAATTTGACCCTTGTCTGCATCGAACACCATGTGTTCATAGACTTCGTCACTGATCAGCAGAACATCGGTGGGCGCAAGAATTTCCTGAAGTTGAAGCATGTCCGCTTCGGACCAGATTGTCGCGCTAGGGTTGTGCGGCGAATTGATCACTATGGCCCGCGTTTTCGCCGTAATGGCAGCGCTGATTTTCTGGAAGTCAGGCCGGAAGGTCCCCGGAGTGAGTGGAACCCTGACCGCCACGCCGCCAGCCAGCTCGATGTTGGGTATATAGCTGTCATAACAGGGCTCAAGCACGATTACCTCGTCGCCGGGATGCACCACAGCCAAAATCGCAGTGATGATGGCCTGTGTGGCGCCGGCTGTTACGGTGATCTCGCTGGCTGCGTCGTATTTGCGCCCGTGCAAGCTGAGGATCTTGGCTGAAATGGCTTCCCTGAGCACGGCGACGCCTGCCATGGGCGGATACTGGTTCAGGCCCAGTGTCATGGCCTCCGTCACTGCGCCTACCAGGCGCGGGTCACACTCAAAATCCGGGAATCCCTGACCAAGATTGACGGCATTTTTCTCTGCCGCGAGGCCTGACATCACAGTAAATATGGTTGTGCCGACTGCCGGCAGTCTCGTCTTCAGCTCTGGTGTGCGTTCAATAACGTTGTACATGATGGTTGCCAATATCAAACTTCGTAGTCGCTCACGTGGCCTGACATGACTTTTTCAATCACGCTGCGATCCAGCCTGTCGCTCAGAAGGCTGGCAAAGGTATAAACAAAGTTGCGCAGGTACGCGCTGCGCTTGAAAGCCACGCGTGCGATATTCACACCAAAAAGTGGGCCTGCAGGAATCGCCAGCAGGTCGCTGTTCGTGCCGTCATCCTTGATGGCCATTTCAGCCACGATACCAACACCCAGGCCCAGCCGCACATAGGTCTTGATCACATCCGAGTCAATCGCCTCCAAAGCGATTCGGGGTTCCAGCCGTTTTGCCGCAAACGCCTCATCGATCTTGGTACGGCCCGTAAAGGATGGGTGGTAAGTGATAAGCGGTTCCGCCGCCAGGTCTTCAAGCGTGATATTGTCCTTGCCAGCCAGCGGATGCGCGACGGGCAGCACCAGCATATGCTGCCATTCGTAGCAAGGCAATGTCACCAGTTCAGAATAGTGAGTGAGTGACTCGGTCGCGATACCGATTTCCGCGACTTCATCGATCACCATCTTGGCGACCTGATCAGGTGAGCCCTGGTGGAGGCTGACATTGACTTTTGGAAAGGCCTGCCTGAGTTTTGCTACTGGCTGTGGCAGGACGTAGCGCGCCTGCGTGTGGGTTGTAGCGATGGAGAGGGTACCGCTGTCCTGGGCAGAAAACTGCTCGCCGATGCGGCGCAGATTCCCAACCTCACGCATGATGACACCTATGCTTCTGAGCACGTGATCACCCGGCTCAGTGACCCGTTTCAGGCGCTTGCCATGCCGGGCAAATATTTCTACGCCCAGTTCCTCCTCCAGTTCGATGATCGCTTTGGATACGCCGGGTTGCGACGTATGCAGTGCGCGGGCTGTTTCAGTCAGGTTTAGGTTGCGTCGTACAGCTTCCTGAACAAATCGGAATTGGTGAAGGTTCATATCGAATCCTGGCTAATTATTGATTTTATTATGCCTTATTTGTACTAAGAATTTTCTGCTGATCTGCCACTCACGTCCTCATTCCAGTGCAATGTCGGCAATCAGTGCAGTGAGTTGCGGCAGCTCTCCAATCGCTGGCAGAAGTTCAACTTTCATATGCGGGTGAGCCTCGCGAATCTGTTCAATGAGCTTCGGGAGGTCCTCGCGAGCATGCTTGCCCACGCCCAGAAACAACGGAAACACTTTCAGCTTTTGAGCGCCTTTGGCTATGAGGGCAGCAGCGGCATCCGGCAGCGTCGGGTCGCAAAGCTCGAGATAGGCGCACTGCACAAGCTTGCCGGGTTCACGCTGAAGTATGTTTGATGCGACAGCTTCAACAGGCCCTCGCCACTGGGGATCCCGGGACCCATGGGCGAAAAGCAGAATGCCTGTAGTGAGGTCTTTCATCGTCTGAGCACCAGCCAGCCAAAAGCGCCGAGCGAAATCGCCATATAAAGGAGCCCGGGCGTGGCCGCCGCAACCCATGGTTGCCAGTTTTGCAGGTTACCGACGTATCCGAATACGTTGTTCAGCAGAAAAAAACTGATGCCGATCATGACCCCTGAAAAAACATAAGCGGCAATTCCTCCGGAGCGAAAGTGCAGATACGCAAAGGGCAGGGCGAGTATGACCATCACCAGGCAACTCAGCGGATAAAAAACCTTCTTCCAGAATTCGATTTCGTAGCGTTGTGCCGTCTGGCCGTTCGAATCCAGGTGGCGAATATAAGTGAACAGATCCACCGTACTCATGCGTTCAGGTTTGAGAAGTGCTACCGACACCATCTCCTGCGATATTTCTGTGGGCCAGCGAAAGGTATCAAGGCTGGTCCGCGTAACCCCTGCGGCGGGCTTACCTTGATCGATCTGCAAGTTGCTTGCCGAACGAATATCGAACTCTGAGCGGGTAGCTTTCTTCAGTTGCCAGGAGTCGTCATCTCCAAATGTCGCCAGCGCAGCTTGCGTAATGGACACCACCAGTCCCTTGTTGTCGAACTCGAATATCTGGACTCCCTGCATTTCGTTGCGTGGCGTCAGAATTTTCACGTTGGCGACGTAGGTGTTGTAGGCCTGCTTTTCCTTGAGCCATGCGCCAGTTTGACCGACGGTTGTGGCGCTCTGGTAACGGGCCTTGAGCAACTGGGCGGCTCGCTCGCTCGCGGGTGCTACATAGTCGCCAATCAGGAAGCTCAGCACCACAAAGATGAAGCCGAGGCCCAGCAGCAGTTTCAGCGCACGCCAGGGATCGAGGCCACTGGTTCGCAAAATGGTGTATTCCGAGCTTTGCGCCAGCCGCGCCATGACAAAAATAGTGCCAATCAGCACCGAAATCGGCAGCAATTCGTAAAGGTGGTTTGGCACCAGCAAGGCAACATAGAACAGCGCATGCCTGATCTGGTAGATTTCGTTGACGTTGGGCAGCCCGTTGCTTCGTCCGAGGTATTGCAATTCGTCGACGAGGTCAAAAAAGAAGAACAAGGCCAGAAAGCCCAGAGCAACAAGTGCAATTGACGCGAGCACCTCGCCATAAATCAGGCGTCTGATTGTTTTCATGCCGGTTCAGCCCTCGTGCTTTTGTTGCGCCGCAACGCGGCACGCAAAGTCCAGTTGTTGTGCCGTTTTGCCAGCCACGCCAAGCCCAAAAGCAGGACCCCACCATGCAGCAACAGCATCAGGTTGCCAAAACCGATCAGACCACCAAAAATCCAGCTTTGGCCAAGATTGATCATGTTGTTGTAGACCAGGAAGGTCAGAACGACAAAAACCAGGTTGCCGCTGCGTCCGCCACGCGGATTGACACTGGCCAGCGCCGCCGCCAGCACCACAAAATTGATGGCGGCCAGGGCCAGGCCCAAACGCCACGCCAGCTCACTGACATTGGCAGGCGTTGGTGTTTTGAGCAGCACGGGGATCGAAAGCAGTTTCGCCTCTGTCACATCGGTATTGAGGGGGGCTGCTTCACCAGTATTGCTGCCGTATTCTTCAAACTCGCTGATCTTCAATGCCGATTTGCCGATTTCGTTTTCCATGCGCTGGCCATTTTCAAGGATCAGCACCTGGGTGTCTCCCTTGGTTTCTATCCTTCCGGCACGCGCAGTTGTTACAGAGCTTTTGCCTCTTTCATTGGCTGCAATGAACACATTGCTGCTTGACTTTTTGACGGTCGATGCATCGCGGTCAATAAAAAACACACGATTCCCGCTGGATGATTCCTGAAACTGGCCGGGCGCAATCCGGTCCAGGTCGCTGCGACCCTCGTAACGCTCCTTCATGTCCTTGGTTTGCTGGTTGGTCCAGGGCCAGACGAACAGTGAGGTCAGCGCGATGATCAGCAAAACAGGCCAGGAAAAGCGGAAAAGAGGTCGCAAAAAGCCGGCAAGTCCCAAGCCGCTGGTAAACCAAACAACCATTTCGCTGTCACGATACATGCGCGATAGCGTGCCAACCATTGAAATGAACAACGACAGTGTGAGGATCGTCGGCAGCCGCCCCAGCGCTGAATACGCCATGAACAGCATGACATCCTGAGGGTTGATGATGCCGCGTGATGCCTGGCCCAGGGTACGGATCAGCACAATGGTCAGAACGATGGTGATGAGAACGACAAGAGTGGCACCGAAGCTGCGCGCAAGCTCTCTGCGTATCGAAGATTGGAATAACATTGACTAAATAATCGCTTTTGGCTCGTGGGCCCGTTGGGGTCTTTTTGGCTTTCTGCCTAACCCGTTACTTCTTTTATTGATCGGCCAGACCTTCAATTATGGACTTTGAACTTAAATCAACCAGTCTCGCCCGCGTTTGTTCTGAAAAATGCGACGCCCTGGTGGTGCTGGTCGCCCAGGAGGCGAAGTTTTCAGGGACGGGAGATGATGCCATTTCCCGGATCGTGGGTGTTGCCATCAGGTCTGGCGACTTTGACGGCAAGGCTGGCAAATTGCTGGCCAGTTATCGTCCGGCAGGCATTGCAGCGACTCGTCTGGTGATGACCGGGGTGGGCGATGGCAGTCCGAAAAGTTTGCGCACAGCCATGACCGCCGCCATAAACGGACTGAAAGGCGGTAACGCAAAACGCGTGGTCATCAGCTTCTCAGCCCTGGCCGGCGTGTCGGGTGAACTGGTCCGCCTTGCCGTTCTTGCATGTGCTGATGCTTCCTACGCCTACACGGCAACGAAATCAAAGGTAACGCCATCTGCACTTGAACGGGTAGTGCTTGCGGTGAACGACATCAATGCAGTGCGTGCGGACTTTGACAAAGGCGTCGGGCTGGCCATGGGCATCTCCCTGGCGAGGGAATGGGGAAATCGCCCGGCCAATTACGCCACCCCCACATTGTTGGCAAATGCGGCGAAAGAGTTGGCCAAACTGCCGAAAATCAAGGTAGATGTCCTCGGGCCAAAAGAAGTTGCCAAACTGGGTATGGGGTCTTTCATGGCCGTTGCGCAGGGATCTGCCCAGCCACTGCGGTTTATCGTTTTGCGTTACGACGGCACGGTCAAGGCCGAGCCACCGGTGGTTCTGGTGGGTAAGGGCATAACTTTTGATACGGGTGGCATTTCCATCAAACCTGCAGGCGAGATGGATGAGATGAAATTCGATATGTGCGGCGCAGCCAGCGTGCTGGGTACCTTCAGGGCGCTTGCTGAACTGAAACCCACGCTTAATGTCGTGGGTCTAATCCCCGCCTGCGAAAACATGCCTGACGGCCTGGCGATCAAGCCTGGCGACGTGGTGACCAGCATGAGCGGGCAGACCATAGAAATACTGAATACCGATGCTGAAGGGCGTCTTGTCCTTTGCGACGCGCTGACTTACGCAGAACGCTTCAAGCCGAGGGCTGTGGTGGATATCGCGACCCTTACCGGTGCATGCGTGGTGGCGTTGGGCGCGGTGCGCAGCGGCATGTTCACCGCTGACGAGAAGCTTGCCAAAGCACTTTACGATGCGGGCGAATCCTCACTGGATTTGTGCTGGCGCCTGCCGCTTGACGACGAGTATGCCGACGGCCTGAAAACCAATTTCGCAGATGTTGCCAACGTTGCCGGCAGGGCTGGCGGTGCCATTACAGCTGCCAAATTCCTCCAGCGTTTCACTTCCAAATTTCCGTGGGCGCATCTGGATATTGCAGGTACCGCATGGAAGGGTGGTTCGGCCAAGGGTTCTACAGGCCGGCCTGTGCCGTTGCTGGTTGACTTCCTGCTGGGTCAGGCCCTCGATAAACCTGCTTCTGCGGCACCCGGGAGAAAGACAGGTAAAAGGTCTTCTTCCAAACCGGCAACAAAACCACGCGCTGCATGAAGGAAATAGAGTTCCACTTCAATGTGCCTGACAAGCTGGACTACGCATGCCGTCTCCTGCGCAAGGTGCATCACAGGAGCATGCGCGCGGTAGTGACCGCCGAGCCCGAGGTTCTGGCAGAACTTGACAGGTTTCTGTGGCAGTTCTCGAACACGGAATTTCTTCCTCACTGCATGGCTACAGCAGTGGCAACCTTGACAAATTCGACATCAATAATTTTGGCGAAACAGGCCGAGGCCTGGCCTTCTGAAGGCGTACTGATCAACCTAGGGCGGGAAATTCCCGCAGGATTTCAGCGGTTTCAGCGTTTTGTCGAGCTGGTTTCGGAGCAGCCGGAGGATCGGATCGCTGGCCGTGACAGATGGAAAACCTACAAGGATGGCGGATTTGAGTTGAAGCGCCACGACGTAGCCGCTGTCAGGGAGGCATCTTGAACAGTAACCAGACACCGCCCCGTTTTGTGCCAACGCTGACAGAGGTCGTACAGCCAGGTTCACAAAAGGATCTCACGCAGCACACGCCTACCTCGGCATCCCTCGAGCACTTTGAGGACCAGATGGTCCACCGGGTCATGCAGCGTGTTGATCTTGTACTCGAAAGGCGGCTTCGCGAAGCGGTTGGCCAGCTCATCCTGACGCATACCCAGGCTTTGGGGCCCCGGCTGCGAGAGGAAATAGAACTGGTCGTGCGCGAATCTGTGAGTCAGGCCGTGGCGCAGGAACTCCCGCGCGGTCCTGACGAATATCCGGTCTGAGATTGAGCTACTGATTTTTTGCCGAGAGTAACGGCGACGGCATCTGCATCTTTCTGTAATACGCGCTGATTATTTGATGCCGCTAGGGGCGTTGCTATGGCATGGGCGCGAAAATTGCGATATGTTCCAGTGCGCAGGGTAAAAAATGCCCTCAATTCTTAAACAGAAATTTTTAACCGGAGTGTTCTTATGCAGATGAAATTGAAACTGACGGCAGTAGCAGCGGTCGTGGTGCTGGTTGCAGCCTGCGGCAAAAAAGAAGAAGCAGCCCCAGTTGCAGCAGCTCCTGCTGCATCAGCCCCCGCACCGGCCGCTGCGCCCGCTGGTGGCGAGCTGATCGTCAAAATCGGCCATGTGGCCCCCCTCTCCGGTGCACAGGCGCACTACGGCAAAGACAATGAAAACGGCGTTCGCATGGCCATCGAGGACCTGAACAAACAGGGTTTTGAAATCGGCGGTAAAAAAGCGAAATTTGAAATCGTCGCGGAAGACGATGCAGCCGATCCAAAACAGGGCACCGCAGCCGCACAAAAACTGTGCGACGCCAAGGTTGCCGGTGTGGTCGGCCACCTCAACTCGGGCACCACCATTCCAGCCTCCAAGGTCTATAACGATTGCGGCATTCCCCACGTGACGGGTGCGGCTACCAATCCTGACTTGACCAAGCCAGCCTACAAAACGACCTATCGCATCATCGCCAACGATCTGGCGCTCGGGTCAGGCCTGGCTTTTTACGCTGCCGATACCCTCAAGCTGAAGAAAGTTGCCGTGATTGACGACCGCACGGCGTACGGTCAGGGCGTTGCCGAAATCTTCAAGAAAACCGCCAAGGAAAAAGGCATGACCGTGGTCGACGAGCAGTTCACCACTGACAAGGCTACCGACTTCATGGCCATTCTGACCGCAGTCAAGGCCAAGGCTCCTGATGCCATCTTCTACGGCGGCATGGACCCTCAAGCCGGCCCCATGCTGCGCCAGATGGAGCAACTGGGCATGGGCAAGGTCAAGTATTTCGGCGGCGATGGCATCTGCACGGCTGAAATCGCCAAGCTGGCCGGCAGCCCCAAGACGGTCGAAAACGTGATCTGTGCTGAAGGCGGCGCGTCACTGGCCAAGATGCCCGGCGGCGAGGCATGGAAGAAGCGCTACGACGAAAAGTATCCCAACCAGTTCCAGGTCTACAGCCCGTACACCTATGACGCCACCTTCGTTCTGGCCGACGCCATGAAACGTGCGGGTTCCATCGATCCGAAGGTTTACACCCCCGAGCTGATCAAGAGCAGTTTCAAGGGCATCACCACCACCATCGAATTTGAACCCAATGGCGAGTTGAAGAACCCGGCCATCACCTTGTACACCTACAAGGAAGGCAAGAAGTCGGCATTGAACTGATTCCATCAATGTGAATAGAAAAAGCCACCGTGAGGTGGCTTTTTTGTGTCTGGTTGACGCAGAACAGAGAAAACCCGGAAACAAAAAAGCCCAGGCTGGCTGGGCTTTCAGGAGTGTTTGCCATTGCGTGGAAACTCGCAATAACTTGACTATTGGCGGAAGAGGCGGGATTCGAACCCGCGGTAGGTTTAACCCTACGCACGCTTTCCAGGCGTGTGACTTAAACCGCTCATCCACCCTTCCGCGAAGCCTTCGATTGTAGCAGTTGCGCAGAGGTCGTTCTCTGCGGTTTATTGAAGGACGTTCTGGAATCGGTGCTTTTCAAGCTGCGCCATGGTCACGAATTTGAGCACACCGCTGTGGGTGGATTCGAGCACGACCGGCGCCGCCTTGCCAGCCTCCAGCGCCTCACGCCAGCGGTTGGCACAGACGCACCAGCGGTCGCCGGGTTTGAGGCCTGCAAAACGATACTGGGGCCGGGGCGTGACCAGGTCGTTGCCTTTCTCAAGCGAAAACTCGAGAAACTCACGCGTCACCCGTACGCACACCAGATGAGAGCCCTGATCGGTTTCGTCAGTATTGCAGCACCCGTCCCTGAAGTAGCCCGTCAGCGGGTCATAAGAGCAGGGCACAAGGTCTGTGCCGAGTACATTCCTGGCCTCGTTCAACTCAAAACTCATGGCTGCATTCCGTTCAGGTCAGATAGATACGGCTTAAACCTTGTTGCCCTGAATCATCTTCATGGCCGAACCAATAAGCGTGGCGACTTCCGTCATGTTGCTGGGGACGATAAGGGTGGTTTTGGCATCCCGGGCGACCTTTGAGTACGCATCAACAGCCTGTTCAGCTACCTTGAGCTGCACGGCCTGCTCACCGCCGGGCTGGCGAATCGCAGCAGCCACCAGTTCAATCGCCTTGGCATTCGCATCGGCCACGGCCATGATGGCGGCGGCTTCTCCCTGTGCGTTGTTGATGGCGGCGAGTTTTTCACCTTCAGACCGGGCAATAAAGGCCTCGCGCTCGCCGGTGGCGATGTTGATCTGTTCCTGGCGTCGGCCTTCAGACGCGGCAATGAGAGCGCGCTTTTCACGCTCTGCCGTAATCTGCGACTGCATGGCGTGCAGGATTTCCTTTGGCGGGGTGAGATCCTTGATCTCGTAGCGCAACACCTTGACGCCCCAATTCAGCGCGGCTTCGTCAATGGCAGCCACTACCTGTGCATTGATGATGTCGCGCTCTTCAAAGGTTTTGTCGAGTTCGAGCTTGCCGATAACCGAACGCAGCGAGGTTTGCGCGAGTTGGGTGACGGCAATGATGTAGTTCGACGATCCGTAGCTGGCGCGCATCGGGTCGGTCACCTGAAAGTAAAGGATGCCGTCTACCTGCAACTGGGTGTTGTCGCGCGTGATGCAGACCTGGCTGGGCACGTCAAGCGGAATTTCCTTCAGGCTGTGTTTGTAGGCCACCCGGTCCACAAACGGCACCAGAAAGTTCAGGCCCGGTGTCAGTGAGCCGTGGTACTTGCCCAGGCGTTCAACCACCCAGGCATTTTGCTGCGGCACGACCTTGATGCTGCGTACGATGAAGATGACTGCAATGACAAGAATAATGAGCGCGATTTCCATGGTCTCTTCCTTTGTTCAGGCCGGGGCAGGGTGCCCTGGCCTCATTTTTTAGATTCGGTATCAGCAGGTTCGGGATGTCTGAAGAGTTTCAGCGCTTTTCGATCACCAGCCGGTTGCCCAGCAACTCCTTGATATGAAACTGGCCAATGGCACCGGGCTCCATGCCCGGGCTGTCCAGCACGGCGGTCCAGCTCGCACCGCGATATTTGACCGTTGCCGTGCCGTCTGCGTTCCAGCGGTCTATCTGCACCGGCTCGCCGATGTCGATGTGCGCGTCAGGGTTGGACTGTACCGGCTTGCCTTTGGCCCGCCCACCGGTTTTCAGGTGCCACGCCACAACGGCACCACCGCCGATAACAGCCGCCGTGATGATCTGTGCCGTGAGCGACAGGCCCAGGTGCGCGGCGATGGCCGCAGCCACCAGGCCAATGGCCAGCATCAAAAGATAAAACGTCCCGGTCGCGAGTTCAATCGCGACAGCAGCGCCAGCGACCAGCCACCAGATGGTTGATTCAGACATATCGGCTTCCTCCTTTGATTTGTAGGTGTTGAGCCACATTTTGGGGCAAATACCCGCCGCCATAGAGGGATGACCTTTTATTTCCGTACACTTCGCACATTCCGCACGCCCGAGCTGCCGGCAGGAGCTGCAAGCGCTGTCCTTCCCCACTGCCAACACGATACACCGCACCTATGAAATTTCGCTTTCCCATCGTCATCATCGACGAAGACTTTCGCTCGGAAAACACCTCGGGACTGGGCATACGGGCCCTGGCGCAGGCGATTGAGACTGAAGGCTTTGAAGTACTGGGCGTGACGAGTTATGGTGACCTGTCGCAGTTCGCGCAGCAGCAGAGCCGGGCCAGCGCCTTCATCCTGTCCATCGACGATGAAGAGTTTTCGCCCGGCCCTGATCTTGACCCTGCAGTGCTGAACCTGAGAACCTTCATCGAGGAAGTGCGCCGCAAGAACCTGGATGTGCCGATTTATGTCTACGGTGAAACCAAGACCTCGCGCCACATCCCCAACGACATCCTGCGCGAGCTGCACGGTTTCATTCACATGTTCGAGGACACCCCCGAGTTTGTGGCGCGCCACATCCTGCGTGAGGCCAAAAGCTACCTGGAGGGCGTGCAGCCACCGTTTTTCAAGGCGCTGCTGGACTACGCCGAGGACGGTTCCTATTCATGGCACTGCCCGGGGCACTCGGGCGGCGTGGCTTTCCTGAAAAGCCCGGTCGGCCAGATGTATCACCAGTTCTATGGCGAGAACATGCTGCGCGCCGACGTCTGCAATGCGGTGGAAGAACTCGGCCAGCTGCTGGACCACAACGGCGCGATCGGCGCCAGCGAGCGCAACGCTGCCCGCATTTTCAACGCCGACCACTGCTTTTTTGTGACCAACGGCACCTCGACCAGCAACAAGATGGTGTGGCACCACACCGTGGCACCCGACGACGTGGTCGTGGTCGACCGCAATTGCCACAAATCCATCCTGCACTCCATCATCATGACCGGAGCGATCCCGGTCTTTTTGAAGCCGACGCGCAACCACTTCGGCATCATCGGGCCGATTCCCCAAAGCGAGTTTGAGCCCGACGCCATCAAGGCCAAGATCAAGGCCAACCCGCTGCTGAAAAAAGTCAACGCCGACAAGGTCAAGCCGCGCGTGCTGACACTCACGCAGTCGACCTACGACGGCGTGCTCTACAACACCGAGACCATCAAGGGCATGCTGGACGGTTATGTCGAGAACCTGCACTTTGACGAGGCCTGGCTGCCGCACGCGGCCTTTCACCCGTTCTACGGCACCTACCACTCCATGGGCAAAAACCGCATCCGCCCCAAAACGGCGGTGGTCTACGCCACGCAGTCCATCCACAAGCTGCTGGCCGGCATCAGCCAGGCCAGCCATGTGCTG
>JAZKHN010000114.1:0-9520 GCA_040385325.1 Pseudomonadota bacterium | reverse complement strand
TCAGACCACCTTGGCAATTGCCGCGCAGACGTAGTCGATGTTCTTGCTGTTGAGCGCTGCCACGCACATGCGGCCGGTGTCGGTGCCGTAGATGCCGAACTCGCTGCGCAGGCGCACCATCTGGTCCTTGTTCAGGCCCGAGTAGCTGAACATGCCGATCTGCGTGGTGATGAAGCTCATGTCCTGCTTCACGCCGGCGGCTTTCAGGCCGTCGACCAGCTTCTGGCGCATGGCCTTGATGCGAACGCGCATTTCTGTCAGCTCTTCTTCCCACTGGGCGCGCAGGGCAGGGGTGTTGAGCACAGTCGCCACCACGGTACCGCCATGGATCTGCGGATTGCTGTAGTTGGTGCGGATGACCAGCTTGAGCTGTGACAGCACGCGGTCGGCTTCTTCCTTCGATTCGCACAGCACCGACAGGGCACCAACGCGCTCGCCGTACAGGCTGAAGCTTTTCGAGAACGAGGTCGAGACAAAAAAGCTGAGGCCGGCGGCGACGAACTTGCCGACAACCGCGCCGTCTTCGGTGATGCCGTGACCAAAGCCCTGGTAAGCCATGTCGAGGAAGGGCGTGAGTTTCTTCGCCTTGACGGCGGCAATCACCTGGTCCCACTGGGCTGGCGTGATGTCATAGCCGGTCGGGTTGTGGCAGCAGGCGTGCAGCACGACGATGGTGCCCTCGGCGGCGGCATTCAGCGCGGCCAGCATGCCGTCGAAGTTGATGCCTTTGTTGGCAGCGTCATAGTAGGGGTGGCTGTCGACCACAAAACCGGCCTGGGTGAAGAGGGCGCGGTGGTTTTCCCAGCTGGGGTCAGAGATCAGCACCTTGGCGCTGGGCAGCAGCTTCTTCAGAAAGTCGGCGCCTATCTTCAGGCCGCCGGTGCCGCCAATGCCCTGCGCTGTGGCGACGCGGCCGCTTTTGACGGGTTCGCTGTCGGCCCCAAAAACAAGGGATTTGACGGCCGCGTCATAGGCCGCAATGCCGTCGATGGGCAGGTAGCCGCGTGGCTTGGGGGTTTCAGCCATGAGTTTTTCAGCTGCCTGCACGCATTTGAGGAGCGGCAGCTTGCCGTTGTCGTCGTAGTACACGCCGACGCCGAGGTTGACCTTGCTGGGGTTGGTGTCGGCGGCGAACTGCTCGTTCAGACCCAGGATGGGGTCGCGTGGGGCCATTTCGACAGCAGTGAACAAAGACATGAAAAATCCTCAGAAAAGTAAAAACAACGTTGAATCAGAAAGGTTTTTTTGACGGCCTTCAGGCGTGTCCACAAAGGTAAAAAAGGGTGCTTGCCGCTTGCAATTCCGTTTTTTGCCCGAATGTCGTATGCTGATCGGTTGCCCTGATTTTAACGGGCGTGAACGAGAGCCGGAAGGAAGGTCTATGCCAGAAGCGTTGGAAGTCATTACTCAAACAGACACTGGTGAAGGCCCCCTGAAGGGCGAGTTCGTCAGCTTTCCTGATTCGCCGTTCGAGTTGTTCATGCCCTACCAGCCGGCAGGCGACCAGCCCACGGCGATTGCCAAGCTGGTTGAAGGCGTGAACGACGGTGAAGTGTTCCAGACCCTTTTGGGTGTGACGGGCTCCGGCAAGACCTTCACCATGGCCAACGTCATTGCGCGGCTGGGCCGCCCAGCCATCGTGTTTGCGCCCAACAAGACGCTGGCTGCACAGCTTTACAGCGAGTTCCGCGAGTTCTTCCCCAAGAACGCCGTCGAATATTTCGTCAGCTATTACGACTACTACCAGCCCGAGGCCTATGTGCCGCAGCGCGACCTGTTCATCGAGAAGGACTCTGCCATCAACGAGCACATCGAGCAGATGCGTCTGTCGGCCACCAAGAGCGTGCTGGAGCGGCGCGACACCATCATCGTGGCGACGGTCAGTGCGATTTACGGCATTGGCGCCCCTGAGGATTACACCCAGATGCGCTTCATCGCGCGCACAGGCGACAAGATGGGCCAGCGCGACGTGATTGCGCGGCTGATCCGCATGCAGTATTCGAGGAATGACCAGGACTTTGCGCGCGGCACCTTCCGTGTGCGCGGCGATGTGATTGATGTCTTCCCGGCAGAACATTCAGAACTCGCCATCCGCATCGAGCTGTTTGATGACGAGATCGAGACGCTCTCGCTGTTCGATCCGCTCACCGGGCGTATCCGCCAGAAGATTCCGCGTTTTGTCGTCTACCCGAAAAGCCATTACGTCACACCGCGCGACAAGGTCATGGCGGCAGTTGAAACCATCAAGCTCGAGCTGGTCGAGCGCGTCGCGCAGTTTGTGGCCGACGGCAAGCTGGTCGAGGCGCAGCGCATAGAGCAGCGCACCCGCTTTGATCTTGAAATGCTCAGCGAGATCGGCCACTGCAAGGGCATCGAGAACTACACACGCCACCTGAGCGGCGCGCCTCCGGGCTCGCCGCCTTCCACACTCTGCGATTACATGCCCAAAGACGCGGTGATGTTTCTTGACGAGAGCCACGTCATGATCGGCCAGCTCAACGCCATGTACAACGGCGACCGTTCGCGCAAGACCACGCTGGTTGAATACGGCTTTCGCCTGCCCAGCGCGCTCGATAACCGGCCGCTGAAGTTTGAAGAGTTTGAAACCAAGATGCGGCAGGCGATTTTTGTATCCGCCACGCCGGCAGCCTATGAGAACGAACATGCGGGCCAGGTCGTCGAGCAGGTCGTGCGGCCTACGGGCCTGGTCGACCCTGAAGTCGAAGTGCGGCCCGCCACGCACCAGGTCGATGATGTGCTGCAGGAGATCCGCATCCGCGTGGACAAGAACGAGCGCGTGCTGATTACCACGCTGACCAAACGCATGGCCGAGCAGCTCACCGACTACCTGACCGACAACGGTGTGAAGGTGCGTTACCTGCACAGCGATGTCGACACGGTTGAGCGGGTCGAAATCTTGCGAGACCTGCGCCTGGGTGCGTTCGACGTGCTGGTCGGCATTAATTTGCTGCGCGAGGGGCTGGACATTCCCGAGGTGTCGCTGGTGGCGATTCTGGATGCGGATAAAGAAGGCTTTTTGCGCGCGGAGCGGAGCCTGATACAGACGATTGGCCGGGCGGCCCGAAACCTCAATGGCCGGGCCATCCTGTATGCCGACAAGATCACCGATTCGATGAAAAAGGCCATGGGCGAGACCGAACGCCGGCGCAACAAGCAGATTGCCTTCAATCTTGAGCACGGCATCACACCGCGCAGCGTGGTCAAGCGCATCAAGGACCTCATCGACGGCGTCTACAGCGAGAAATCAGGCAAGGAAGCTGAAAAACTCAGCATGCAGAAGGCCATGGTCGAGGACATGAGCGAGAAGGACATCGCGCGCGAAATCAAGCGGCTTGAAAAGCAGATGGTGGAGCACGCCAAAAACCTGGAGTTTGAAAAGGCGGCCCGGGTGCGCGATCAGCTTCACATCCTGAAGGAACAGGCGTTTGGCGCGCCGGGCTCGGACAACATCGTGCCGATCTCGGCGGCGGGCGGCGAACGCAAGTAAGTTTGGTGTGAGTGCACTTGTTTGGTGCAAAACAGCGGAGGTAACCCCTTGAAATCTACGGGTTAGCCCTGATTTCTGAGCCTGTCTTCCAGCTAAAAGCCCTCGTTGGTGCTATACTTGACGAATTCAGTCAGGAACACTAAATAACAAAAAGCCCCCGCGATGAGTGGTTGACTGGCCTGGGCGGCTGGAGGAAGAGTTCCCTGCGAGTCACAAGCTTTCAGGGTCGCAACATTTGTTGCTGACAGTCAAGCCATTTCCAAAGGAGCTTGTTATGCGCCTCACAACCAAAGGCCGCTTTGCGGTCACCGCGATGATTGACCTCGGATTGCGCCAGAACAACGGCCCGGTCACGCTCGCAGCCATCAGCCAGCGCCAGCAAATTTCCCTGTCTTACCTTGAGCAGCTGTTCGGCAAATTGCGTCGCCACGAGCTGGTCGAGTCCACCCGCGGCCCCGGCGGCGGTTACACCTTGGGCCGCAAGGCTGCCGACATCACTGTCGCCGACATCATTGTGTCGGTCGACGAGCCGATTGACGCCACCCAGTGTGGCGGCAAGGAGAACTGTCTCGGTGAAGGTGCCCGTTGCATGACGCATGAGCTGTGGGCATCGTTGAACAGCCGCATGGTCGAGTTTCTGGATTCCGTCACCCTGCAAAAACTGGTTGAAGACCAGCTCGCCAAGGGCGTGGTGGTTGAAAACACGCCCATGGTCAAGAAGGCCATTTTCACGGCACCGGTTGCAAAACCCATGCGTGTGAATGCACCCAACTCGGTCTTCGCACTCGGAAACGCCTTCTCAAAATCCTGACCGGCCCTGACCTGTGCGTGGACTGACGGTGTCGGTCCATGCCAGCCAGCCGCCCTACAAGAGCTAGCCAAAAAATGGAAACCCCACACTTCCCCATCTACATGGACTACAGCGCCACCAACCCGTGTGACCCACGTGTTGTTGACGCCATGATTCCCTGGTTGCGTGAACATTTCGGCAACCCGGCCTCCCGTAGCCATGCCTGGGGATGGGAAGCCGAAGCTGCCGTTGAAAAAGCGCGCGGCCAGATCGCCGACCTGATAGGCGCCGACCCGCGCGAAATTGTCTGGACCAGCGGCGCGACCGAGTCCAACAACCTCGCGCTCAAGGGCGCGGCCCATTTTTACAAGTCCAAGGGCAAGCACCTCATCACGGTGAAGACCGAGCATAAGGCCGTGCTCGACACCATGCGTGAACTGGAGCGCCAGGGCTTTGAAGTCAGCTACCTCGACGTGCAGGCCGATGGCCTGCTCGACATCGAGGTGCTCAAGGCGGCCATCCGCCCCGACACCATCCTCGTCAGCGTCATGTTCGTCAACAACGAAATTGGCGTCATCCAGGACATCGCGGCCATCGGCACGCTGTGCCGTGAAAAGGGAATCATCTTCCACGTCGATGCAGCGCAGGCCACCGGCCGTGTCGACATCGACCTGGCAAGCCTGCCGGTCGACCTTATGAGCCTGACCTCACACAAGACCTACGGCCCCAAGGGCATAGGCGCGTTGTACGTGCGCCGCAAGCCGCGTGTGCGCCTTGAAGCTCAGATGCACGGCGGCGGCCATGAGCGCGGCATGCGTTCCGGCACACTGCCGACGCACCAGTGTGTGGGCATGGGTGAGGCCTACCGCATCGCCAAAGAAGAGATGCACGAAGAAAACAAGCGCATCCGCGCGCTGCACGAACGCATGCTTAATGGTTTGAAAGACGTTGAAGAAGTTTTCCTCAATGGCCATGCTGACAAGCGCGTGCCGCATAACCTCAATATGAGCTTCAACTTTGTCGAAGGCGAATCGCTGATCATGGGCATCAAGGGCCTGGCAGTGTCCAGCGGCTCTGCCTGTACATCCGCCAGCCTTGAACCAAGCTATGTGCTGCGCGCCCTGGGTCGCAGCGACGAACTCGCACACAGCAGCCTGCGCATGACGATTGGCCGCTGGAGCACTGAAGAAGAAATTGACTACGCAGTCGGCACCATTAAGGAAAATGTTGCCAAGCTGCGCGAACTTTCCCCGCTCTGGGAAATGTTCAAGGATGGCATCGACCTGTCGACCATCCAGTGGGCTGCGCACTGACCGCAGCGTGAACGCTTAAAGAGGTAACACCATGGCATACAGCGAAAAGGTCGTAGACCACTATGAAAACCCCCGCAACGTCGGCTCTTTTGAAAAGGGCGACGAAACGGTAGGCACCGGCATGGTCGGCGCGCCAGCCTGCGGCGACGTCATGAAGCTGCAGATCAAGGTCAACCCCGTCACGGGCGTGATCGAAGACGCACGCTTCAAGACCTACGGTTGCGGTTCAGCCATTGCCTCCAGCTCGCTGGTGACCGAATGGGTCAAGGGCAAAACCCTGGATGAGGCGGCAAGCATCAAGAACAGCGCCATTGCCGAAGAACTGGCCCTGCCGCCTGTCAAGATTCATTGCTCCATCCTGGCGGAAGACGCCATCAAGGCGGCTGTGAACGACTACAAGCAGAAGCACACGCAAACCACGCACTGAGCTGCCGTTCGACCTTCCAAGTTTCGAGTAATCAAATGTCCGTAACCCTGACCGACGCCGCTGCCCGCCATGTGACCCGCTACCTTGCAAAGCGAACCAAGGGTGTGGGCGTCCGTCTGGGCGTCAAGACCACGGGCTGTTCTGGCCTTGCTTACAAGCTTGAGTACGCAGACGAGATCGCGCCTGAAGACGTGGTGTTTGAAGACAATGGCGTCAAGGTGCTGGTCGACCCGAAAAGCATGGCCTATATCGATGGCACCAAGCTCGACTTTGTGCGTGAAGGCTTGAATGAAGGCTTCAAGTTCATCAATCCGAATGAACGCGACAGGTGTGGCTGCGGCGAAAGCTTCCGCGTGTAAAGCTACTGCGCGGTCGCCATGCTTCGTTGCGCGGTGCTCGCAATCCTCACGTACCTGAGTACGTTCCGGTTCCTGCGCTCCGTGCGCCTAGCCTGACAACCGCTCGCTACGCTTTTCATCACGGAATCCAATCGCATCGTGGCAACGCTTCAATCCACCGACTTCGAACTCTTCGGCGTACCCGCGCAATTTGCGCAGGACCGCGCCGCGCTCGATGCGAGATGGAAAGACCTGCAGCGCGAAGCACATCCTGACAAATTTGCCGCGCAGGGCGCAGCCGCCCAGCGTGTGGCCATGCAGTGGTCTGTGCGCATCAATGAGGCCTATCAGCGCCTCAAAGACCCGCTCAAACGCGCAAGTTACCTGTGCGAGATGAACGGCGCGCCCATCAATGCAGAAACCAACACCGCCATGCCGACGGACTTCCTCATGCAGCAGATGGAATGGCGTGAAGAGCTTGATGATGCCGATACGCTTGATCAGCTGGAAGCGCTGCTCGCACAGGTCAATGAACACGAACGCGAACAGCTTTCAAATATCGGCCAGTCCATTGACGGCGCCAAAGACTTCAACGCCGCAGCGCAGCAGGTGAGAAGCCTTATGTTTATGCAGCGTTTTGCCAGTGAGGTTGAAGAACGCCTCGACCAACTGGGACAATAGCGGGTTAACCAGACAAGACATGGCACTTTTACAGATATCAGAACCTGGCCAGACGCCTGACCCGCACCAGCGGCGCATCGCAGTCGGCATAGACCTTGGCACCACGCATTCGCTGGTCGCCAGCGTGCGCAATGGCATTGCAGAGTGCCTGCCCGATGACCAGGGGCGCGTGATTTTGCCCAGCGTCGTGCGTTACCTTGATGCCGAACGCCGCCAGATCGGCTTTGACGCACTGGCCGCGCAGGTGGATGACCCGGCCAACACCATTTCATCCGTCAAGCGCCTTATGGGCCGCGGGATCAATGACATCGCCAGCCGCGCGCAACTGCCTTACCAGCTCAACGACAAGCCCGGCATGGTCACGCTGCAGACCGTGGCCGGTGAAAAAAGCCCGGTCGAAATCAGTGCAGAAATTCTTGCCACGCTGCGCTTTCGTGCAGAAGACACCTTTGACGACGACATCCACGGCGCTGTCATCACCGTGCCCGCCTACTTCGACGACGCCCAGCGCCAGGCCACCAAGGATGCCGCGCAGCTCGCCGGCCTCAACGTGCTGCGCCTCATCAACGAACCCACTGCGGCAGCGATTGCCTATGGCCTCGACAACGGCAGCGAAGGCGTTTACGCCGTCTATGACCTGGGCGGTGGCACCTTCGACATTTCCATCCTGCGCCTGACGCAGGGCGTGTTTGAAGTCGTGGCAACCGGCGGCGATTCAGCCCTGGGCGGTGACGACTACGACCGCGCGCTCGTTGACTGGGTGCTCACCAAGGCAGGCGTCGCAGCAGATACGCTCACCCCCACGGACAAGGCCGCGCTGCAGCGCGCTGCACGTGCCGGTAAAGAGGCGCTGTCTGCCTCCAGCCCTGTACCTTTCAATGTGCAGCTCGCCAAGGCGCTGGTCAGTTTTGAACTCAAGGCTGAAGATTTCGAAACCGCCACCGCGCACCTCACGCAGCGCACGCTCACAGCCGTACGCAAGGCGCTGCGCGATGCCAAACTGGCGAAGGACGACATCAAGGGCGTGGTGATGGTGGGCGGTTCAACCCGCATGCCGCAGGTGCGCAAGGCCGTGGCCAACTTCTTCGGCAGCGAGCCGCTGACCAACCTCAACCCCGATGAAGTCGTGGCGCTGGGCGCTGCCATTTCTGCCAACCAGCTGGCCGGCAACAACACGGGCGATGACCTGTTGCTGCTCGATGTGATTCCGCTGTCGCTGGGCATTGAAACCATGGGTGGCCTGGTCGAGCGTATCGTGCCGCGCAACCAGACGATTCCGACGGCGATGGCGCAGGACTTCACGACCTACAAAGACGGCCAGACCGCACTGGCCCTGCATGTGGTGCAGGGCGAGCGTGACCTCGTCGTTGATTGCCGCAGCCTGGCCCGCTTCGAGCTGCGCGGCATTCCGCCCATGGCGGCAGGTGCAGCGCGCATACGCGTGACCTTCACGGTCGATGCAGACGGCCTGCTCAGCGTGAACGCCAAAGAACAGGTCAGCGGCGTGGAGGCCACCATAGACGTCAAGCCCTCCTACGGCCTCTCCGACGACGAGATTGCACGCATGCTGCAGGACAGTTTTTCAACCGCCCAGCAGGACATGCAGGCGAGGGCACTGGCCGAAGCGCAGGTCGATGCCGACCGCATGCTGCTCGCCACCGGTAGCGCGCTCGAAGCCGATGCAGACCTGCTCAGCCCCAACGAACGTGCCCGCATCGACAGCCTGATGGTGGCGCTGGCCGACACGCGCGCCAACGGCGATGCTGCTGGCATCGAAGCCGCCACCAAGGCCCTGGCCGAAGGCACCGAAGCTTTTGCAGCCGAGCGCATGAACAAGGGCATACAGAAAGCCCTGGCCGGCAGAAACATCGAAGCGGTTTAAGAAGCAAGCCGAACATAACCAAGCACTCAAGATGCCCGTCATAAAAATACTCCCCCACCCGGAATACTGCCCCCAGGGCGCAGAGATCAAGGCGCCAGCCGGTACCTCCATTTGCGAAGCCCTGCTCGACAACAAGATCAACATCGAGCATGCCTGTGACATGAGCGCAGCCTGTACGACCTGCCACGTCGTCGTGCGTGAAGGTTTCAAATCGCTCAACGAGCCCGACGAAACAGAAGAAGACCTGCTGGACCGCGCCTGGGGTCTGGAGCCCAACTCACGCCTGAGCTGCCAGGCCATTCTTGCGCAGGCTGATGTGACGGTCGAGATACCCAAGTACTCGATCAACCACGCCAAGGAATTGCATTGAGGCTGCTGGCGGACACATGAAAAAAGGCACCTTGCTCAGGTGCCTTTTTTGTTCCCGTTTCTCAACAGGCAAAGATCACATCACTTCAGGAGTAATCATCCAGCACAGCACCCTTGCTGGCGCTTGATGCATTGAACGCAAACTTGGCCTGCACGCCGCGTGTATAGCGCGGTTTGGGTGCGACCCAGCCGACCTTGCGTTTGGCGAGCAC
>JAZKHN010000113.1:0-3621 GCA_040385325.1 Pseudomonadota bacterium | reverse complement strand
CCGGCAGTGTCGCGCCGTTTTCGGGCCCCATGACGTGCACGATGCCCTGGCGTTTAGAGAGGAAGGGGAAGAACGCGGCCGCGCCGGATTCCTTGATGTTGGCGTCCAGTGTGGTGATCTGTTCCTTGCTGACCAGGTCGGTGATGCCGTCGTAGCCCAGTTCCCAGCCGGTGGTGGGCGTGTTGTGGTCGGCGGTGGCGACGATGGAGCTGATGCGCCAGACCTTGCGGCCGGCCTCACGCAGGCCTTCAAACGCCTGCGGGCTGGTGACTTCATGGACCAGGTGGCGGTCGATGTAAAGAATCGAGGTGCCGTCTTCTTCGGTGTGAACGACGTGTTCGTCCCAGATCTTGTCGTAGAGGGTGCGTCCCATGGTGTTTTCCTTTTGTTTCAGTCGTGGTGATTGTGGTTTTCGGTAGGTCTCTTCATGCGGTTGCGGCAGCCGGTTTGGCGGCGCGCACTGCAGATTTGTTTTTCGCCGGCGCTGCATTGTCCGCTGGCTGCGTTAGATGTTCGACCAGCAGACGGGCCGTGACGGGCAGGGTTGAGAAATCGCGCGCCACCAGCTGTATGTCGCGCGTGGCCCACTCGTCGAGCAAAGGCACAGCAGCCAGTTCGCCCATGCCGTGCATGAGTTCGAAAGCGCGCTGCGGCATGACGCCGACCCCCAGCCCGTTCTGGATCATTCGGCACATGGCGTCCAGCCCCGTGACGTGTATGCGCAGCTTGATCGTGCGGCCGACATCGGCGGCGGCCTGGCGCATGGCCAGGTAAATGGAGCTGTTCGAATGCAGGCCGACCTGGTCGTAGTCGAGTGCAGCTTCAAAAAGAATGGGTCCCTGTGAGGCGAGCATATGGCCGCTTGGCACGATGAGCACCAGTTTGTCGCTGCGGTAAGGCATGGTTTGCAACTCGCCAGGCCCGACCCCAGTGTTGCAGATGCCGAGGTCGGCTGCGCCCTCTTGTACGGCGCGCATGACCTCGGTGCTGAGATGCTCTTCAAGGTCGATCTTGATCTGCGGGTGCCCGGCGATGAAGGCGCCCAGGTCTTCAGGCAGGAACTGCACGATGGCCGAGATGCTGGCATGCACACGCACATGGCCGCGCACGCCGTCGGCATATTCGCTGAGCTCGCCCTGCATTTTTTCAAGGCTGAAAAGCACAGAGCGCGCATGGTGCAGCAGGCTCTCGCCGGCAGGCGTGAGGCCGACACCTCGTGTGTGGCGGTAGAGCAGGGGCGTATCGAGCGTGGCTTCAAGGTCGCTCAGGCGCTTGCTGACGGCTGAGGCGGCAATGAACTCACGCTCTGCCGCCTTGCCAATGCTGCCCAGCTCGCACACGGCCACAAAGAGCTGAAGCGAGGTCAGGTCTATGCGGCGCGCAAAGTTGCGTTCTGAGCTTTTGGTGGACATGGCGTGGGTCATCGCCTTTTGAGACGATGGGTGATATTTTGCCTTGACCGGATGGTGTTTGTCATCGCAATCCACGATGGCCGACTTGCCGTGAGCGGTTTCAGTTTGTCAGCCAATTTTTAACGTAGATGTTAATTTTTTGCCGTACACGTTAAAAAACTGACTTCCAGCTGTCGGTGATGCTTCAAATCAGCTTTTTTGGGTCAAAAAGGCCTATTTTGAGGCATAAAAATGGCTGCAGGCCAATAAATACGCACGTGAGCAGCTATGAATTTGATAGTAAGAAGAAGCTGACTGCCGCTCTGAAACTTTGTTTTTTAAGGAGTGTGGGGCGCAGTAGCTTCACGCAGGCGAAAAAAAGCCCGCAGATGTTGCCATCTGGCGGGCCTGGCTGGCAGCTCATGCTGCCGGGTGCCTGTTATCGCTGGGCGATGGGCTTGACCTGGCGGGTCTCGGAGCCGGTGAACAGCTGGCGTGGGCGGCCGATCTTGTATTCAGGGTCGCTGATCATTTCGTTCAGCTGGGCAATCCAGCCGACTGTACGTGCCAGCGCGAACACGGCGGTGAACAGCGGCACAGGGATGCCGATGGCCTTTTGCACGATGCCTGAGTAGAAGTCGACGTTGGGGTAGAGCTTGCGCGAGACGAAATAGTCGTCTTCCAGGGCAATCTTTTCCAGGGCCATGGCCAGCTTGAACAGCGGGTCGTTTTCAAGCCCCATTTCTTTCAGCACTTCCTTGCAGGTTTCCTGCATGAGCTTGGCGCGCGGGTCATAGTTTTTGTAGACGCGGTGACCAAAGCCCATCAGCTTGACGCCGGAGTTCTTGTCCTTGACCTTTTCCATGAACTCGCCGACCTTGGCGATGCCACCCATGTTCTGGATGTCGGTGAGCATGTTCAGGCAGGCCTCGTTGGCGCCGCCGTGGGCCGGGCCCCAGAGGCAGGCCACACCGGCTGCAATCGCTGCAAACGGGTTGGTGCCGGACGAACCGCACAGGCGCACGGTCGAGGTCGAGGCGTTTTGCTCGTGGTCTGCGTGCAGGATGAAGATGCGGTCCAGAGCGCGTTCGAGCACCGGGTTGACCTTGTACTCTTCGCAAGGCGTGGCAAACATCATGTGCAGGAAATTGCCGGCGTAGCTCAGGTCATTCTTGGGGTACATGTAGGGCTGGCCTACGGTGTACTTGTAGGCCATGGCGACCAGCGTGGGCATTTTGGCGATCAGGCGGATGGCCGAAATATCGCGGTGCTCCGGATTGTTGATGTCGGTGCTGTCATGGTAGAAGGCCGACAGGGCACCGACCAGGCCGGTCATGATGGCCATCGGGTGGGCATCACGGCGGAAACCGCGCAGGAAAAACTGCATCTGCTCATTGACCATGGTGTGGTTGGTCACGAGCTTGGTGAAGTCGGTCTTCTGTTTTGCGTTCGGCAGCTCCCCGTGCAGCAGCAGGTGGCAGGTTTCCATGTAATCGCAGTTGGTCGCCAACTGGTCGATGGGGTAACCGCGGTACAGCAGTTCACCCTTGTCGCCATCGATGTAGGTGATGGCGGACTGGCAGGCTGCGGTGGACAGGAAGCCCGGGTCATAGGTGAACATGCCGGTCTGCGCGTACAGCTTGCGGATGTCGACGACGTCGGGGCCAACGGTGCCCTTGTACACCGGCATCTCGATGCTGGGGCTGCCGTTGCTGAAGGACAGGGTGGCTTTATTGTCAGCTAGCTTCATTTCATGCTTCTTTCTGGTCAGGTCAAACAGGGGCAGTCACGGCCTGGCTTGAGGCTGGACGTAACAGGGTGAGTACTTCTAGGGCTTCGGGAGTGGATGCAGTGGCCTGTGAGTCAGGCTCGGACAGCTCTGCGGCTTCTTTTCTTTTTAGCAAAAGATCGAGGAGGTCGTTGTCGGACAGCTCCATTAAATCATTCATGCCTTTGGCCTGCCTGACAGTCAGGGTGGCTTCGTAACGTGCAAAAAAACGTTCGATCAGCAGGTCATTTTCAAGCAGGCCCCGGCGGCAGCGCCACCTGAGCTTGCTCAGGGCGCGTTCGTCGAGGAGTGCATCGCTGACTTGCATGGGCCAGATTGATCAGAGTGCCCTCAGGACCATCATTTCCTTGATCTTGCCGATCGCTTTTGTCGGGTTCAGTCCCTTGGGGCAGACGTCGACGCAGTTCATGATGGTGTGGCAGCGGAACAGGCGGTACGGGT
>JAZKHN010000112.1:8893-12665 GCA_040385325.1 Pseudomonadota bacterium | reverse complement strand
GACAACGCTGACCAGGACGCCGGCATCAAGCTGGTCCTGAAAGCCATCGAAGCCCCCCTGCGCGAAATCGTTTACAACGCAGGCGGCGAAGCCTCTGTGGTCGTGAACGCTGTTCTGGGCGGCAAGGGCAACTACGGCTTCAATGCAGCCAACGACACCTACGGCGACATGATCGAAATGGGTATCCTGGACCCCACGAAAGTGACCCGCACCGCACTGCAGAACGCAGCCTCCGTCGCATCCCTGATGCTGACGACCGAAGCCATGATTGCTGAAGCTCCAAAGGACGAAGCAGCTGGCGGCGGTGGCGGCATGGGCGGCGGCGACATGGGTGGTATGGGCGGCATGGGCGGCATGGGCATGTAATTGCCTGCCGGCTGAACCGGGTTCATCTCCGGTTCACCTGCCAGAAGCCAAAAGGGCTGCAACGCGAAAGCGCTGCAGCCTTTTTTTATGCGCCAAAACGTCCGAAGAACCTGCGAAAGCCAAATGTTAACCTGCAAGTTAACATTGTTAATATGGAAGTTAACATTTGCTCGTCTGGACGCCTTTTCGACGCCAGAAACCCGCCAAAACGGCCAGAAACAGCCGAAAACAACTTGTTTTCAGGCATGAAATCGGCTGTAGCCCAATAAACACGTGCGTGAGCAGCTACGAAATCAATAGCAATAAAAAAGGCTGCAGCGCTTTCACGCTGCAGCCTGGCATGTCTGCCGGCTCAAAAGACCTGTCTACACGCTGCCGGGCGTCACGTCTGTCGTGGCGGGCGCCGGGCCACCGCCGTAAGCATTGGGGCCTTCTGATGGCTGGACAAACCAGTAGATGAGGAGCAGGTTCACGACCGGGATCAGACCGATGAGCAACAGCCATGCGGTCTTGCCGATGTCATGAAACCGCCGTGCACCGACCGCAATGCCGGGCAGAAGCATGGCCAGCGCCACGATGATGTAGAGGATGTCGCTGATCATGCCCGAGACACCCAGCGCAATGACCTGGAACAGAAAAAACCACCAGAACTCGGGACGCGATGCCCGGCCTGAAAAATCAACATACTTGCTGAAACACGTGGAAATGGCCTGGCCGAAATTCATGTGACGCTCCTCCTCAGGATGTGTAAGGGGTGAATTCCCCACCGCATGATAAGGCCTGGCACGCGCAGCGGAAGGCTTACCTGCCGGGTGCAACAGCGGCATTTGCAGCCGTGGCCTGGCCTGCCGGATAAAGCCTGACCGGGCCGTACCAGGCCTGCAGCTGGCCCTCGTTCCGCTCGCCTTCGGTAAACACCGCGTAGCTCAGCAACGCGCCCGGCTCTTCACCATAAGCCCTGATGTAATCGGCGCGGATGTCGCGCTCGTAACTGAGCCACTGGTTGTAGCCCTGGTCGCCCGAATCGACGATGAGCTTGCGGATACGGTCGGTTCGGTCATTGAGCACCACCTCGCCGGGCTTGTGGACCCGTGACCAGGCGTAGATGAGCGTGGCATAGGGCAATTGCTCGCCGGTCAGCAGCAGGCTCAATTCATTGAGCATGGTGTTCTTGAAAGAAAAGCGCGAACGGTCGCCCTCAAAGGCCAGCACCACACGCACGGGCACGTCTTCAAGCTCGGGCAGGGACCCATTCACAGCGCCAGTCGTCTGCGGCCCCTGGCCGGGTCCCGGCACGTTCCATGAAAAACCGACACGGCCAAGATCGGCGGCCTCGATGCGCTGGCGATGGCGCAGTATGCTGCCTGTGGCGTCGGCCATGGCCACAACCGCATCGCGTCCCTCGTGCTGTACATAGTCATAGCGCGTGGGCTGCTTGCCCGGCACGCGAAAAATCTCCCAGTTCAGGTCTTCGGCATGGCCGGCACTGCGCAACGATGCGGCCGATACCGCTGCCCAGGCGCTGCCAGTCACCCCCACGGCCGGGCCCAGCGTGCCGCCCTGGCTTTGGGTAGGCGGCGTGTCTTCTTCATCATCGTCATGGCCGGGGTTTGTGGCGCACGCTGTCAACAGCGTGGCAAGAAGTACGAGCGGGACGAGTTTCCTGCGCAGGTTCAGGATAAGAGCGAGGGATAAAAAAGGCATGGTTCGAAGGGGCAAAAAAGAGCTGGAAGGGCGTCACCAACCCACAAGTTGACCATGAAATCCCGCCATGCAGCAATGGCAAACGCACCACAGCGGCGCGGCCTGCTGTCACTATCCGGAAATAATTCTCGGGTGCGCAGCTAACGCGCGGGTGGTGGATTTGCGGCGGGAGCGGCCGGGTAGGCGGGAAGGTCGTCATGCAGCGGCCACCAGCTGGCCTTGTCGGCGACATAAGCCTGAAAGGCCAGACGCGCGCCCACAGGCTCGGACAGCAAACCGGCGCGAATACGAACCACGCCGGGCAAGGCTTCCCGCCTGCTGAAGACCGGCGAGCCGCATACCCTGCAAAAGGCCCGCACCTTGCCGGGTGAGGATTCATGGTGCTGCAGCAGGTCTTCGCCGGACTGGAAGGTAAGCCTGGCTGTTTCCACCGGAATGTTGGTTCCCACCGGCCCGCCTTGCGCTTGCCGGCATTGCGAACAGTGGCAAACCTGGATGGGCGCAAGATCGCCTGCTATGGTGAAACGGATGCCGTTGCAAAGACACGACCCGTGATGTGTGTTGGCCATTTTTTCCTGTGGGCAAAAAGCTAGCGAAGGCGCTGCAACAGTCCAGCGGTAGAAGCATCCAGGCCTGCCACGTCGCCACTTTTCAGGCGTGGCTCTATATCTTTGGCCAGCACCTTGCCCAGTTCCACACCCCACTGGTCAAAACTGTTGATGCCCCAGACGGCGCCACTGACGAACACACGGTGTTCCTGCAGGGCCAGCAGTGCGCCCAGCGTGGTGGGGCTTAATTCGTCAAGCAGCAAAAAAGTGCTGGGGCGGTTGCCCGGGAAATGTTTGTGTCCGCCTGAATCTGCTTGACCAACCATCAAGGCCTGGGCCTGGGCCAGCACATTGGCCAGCAGCTTGTCGTGGTGGCCCTTCAGGCTGGACATCGGTTTTTTGACAGCGATAAATTCAACCGGCACCACCGCCGTGCCCTGATGCAGCATCTGGAAATAGGCATGCTGGCCGTTGGTGCCAGGCTCGCCCCAAAGCACGGGTGAAGTATCAAAGGGCAGCGGGTGGCCGTGCGCATCGATGCGTTTGCCGTTGCTTTCCATCTCAAGCTGCTGCAGGTAAGCCGGCAGGCGTCGCAAGGCGCTGCTGTAGGGCGCGATGCTGCGGCTGCTGAATCGGTGGAAGTTGCGGTACCAGACATCCAGCAAGCCAAGACGCACGGGCAGATTCTGCGCCAGCGGCGCGCCGCGGAAATGCCCGTCCATCTCATGCGCACCAGCCAGAAAATCCCTGAAGCCTTGAGCGCCAATCGCAATGGCAATCGGCAGGCCAATCGCCGACCAGAGCGAATAGCGGCCACCTACCCAGTCCCAGAAACCGAAGGTGGTGGTGATGCCGAAGCCATTGGCCCCACTGACATTGCTCGTAAGGGCGGCGAAGTGGCGGCTTACATCAGTGCCCCCACCAGCTTCAAACCATGACTTCGCTGACTGTGCGTTGGTCATGGTTTCAGCTGTTGTGAAGGTCTTCGAGGCGATCAGGAACAGTGTGTTGTCCGGCTTGAGTTGCGCCAGCACTTCGGCGAGTTCTTCGCCATCGATATTGGAAACGAAGTGAAAACGCTTGCCCTTGACGGCATATTCGGCCAGCGCCAGCACGGCCATTTGCGGGCCGAGGTCGGAGCCGCCTATGCCTAT
>JAZKHN010000112.1:7515-8793 GCA_040385325.1 Pseudomonadota bacterium | reverse complement strand
CCAGGCCTGGGTACGGTCGCAGCGTGTGCGTGGGGACAACGCCATGCTCAGGCGGCCAGCATCAGCTGTTCAAGTTTGATGGCATCGGCGGCAAAGGCGCGAATGCCCTCGGCGAGCTTTTCAGTGGCCATGGCGTCTTCGTTGAGCGCGTAGCGAAAACCCGCTTCGTCGAAATTAACGGCGGGAAGGTCCATGGCTTTGGCCGCATCTGCGTCCAGAGCTTTTGCCAAAGGTGCATCTGAGGCAGACAGCTGCGCGAGCAATTCGGGGCTGATGGTCAGCAGGTCGCAACCGGCCAGCGCAGTGATCTGCCCCACATTGCGGAAGCTTGCGCCCATGACCTCAGTGGCAATACCGAAATGTTTGTAGTGGTTGAATATCTCGCGGACAGACTTCACGCCGGGGTCGTTCGCGCCGGCCATGGCGGCTTCGTCCCAGGCAGGGCCTGCGGACTTTTTATACCAGTCGTAAATGCGGCCTACAAAAGGCGAGATGAGCTGCACCTTGGCCTGACCGCATGCAACCGCCTGGCAGAACGAAAAGAGCAGGGTCAGGTTGGTGTGTATGCCGCGCCGCTCCAGCTTCTCGGCGGCTTCTATGCCTTCCCAGGTCGCGGCGACCTTGATGAGCACGCGGTCGATGTGAATGCCTTCGGCTTCATACAGCTCTATGATGCGTTCGCCTCGCGTATAGGTGGCGTTGGCATCAAAACTCAGGCGCGCATCGACTTCGGTAGAGACGCGGCCTGGCACGATGGAGAGAATCTCACAGCCAAAGCGCACCAGCAGCCTGTCCATGATTTCATCCAGTGCCCGGCCCCGAAAACGTCCTACGGTGTCTGCCAGCAAGGGCTGGTAGTCAGACTTTTGCACCGCCTTGAGAATGAGCGAAGGGTTAGTCGTGGCGTCCTGCGGCAAAAACTGCCCCAGCTGCCTGAAGTCGCCGGTGTCGGCGACGACGGTGGTGAATGTCTTGAGGGCGTCGAGTTGATTCATGGCGGAGAGTGTAGGGTGCGACTGGCCTGCCTGATGTCAGCAGAAGTCAGCAAAACACAGGTGTGAGTTACCATTATGCCGAGCAAACGTGAAACTTTATTACAAGATGGCCCCCACGCTTTTCACTTCGTGTCATGCGCTGCCCCCCGAGGGCCCATGCTTGCCTGGGTGGCCCTGCACGGCGCACGCACCGCGGCCCTTACGCTCTCACCTCATCGAAAGCCTGAAGCATGAGTTTTGACCTGATTCTTTTCGGCGGTACCGGCGACCTGGTCTGGCGCAA
>JAZKHN010000112.1:0-7415 GCA_040385325.1 Pseudomonadota bacterium | reverse complement strand
GGCCACGACCTGCAGTCCAACCGCGCCATCAATGAAAGCGTGCGCAAGGTCTTCAGCGAGCGGCAGATCTTTCGCATCGACCACTACCTGGGCAAACCTTCGGTGCAAAACCTGTTTGCACTGCGCTTCGGCAATGCGCTGTTCGAACCACTCTGGCGGCGCGAAACGATTGCCAACATCCAGATCACGATTGCAGAAGAGCTTGGCATTGAAAAGCGCGGTGCCTTTTACGACAGCACCGGCGCCCTGCGTGACATGGTGCAGAACCATGCCCTGCAGTTGCTGTGCGCCATCGGCATGGAGCCACCCATCAACGCTCATGCAGATGCGATTCGCGACGAAAAACTCAAGGTTCTGCGCTCGTTGAAGGCCTGGACACCCGAGACACTGCGCCAGCATGTGATCCGCGGCCAGTATTCGGCGGGAAATGTCGATGGGGTGCCAGCTGTCGCGTACCGTCAGGAAGCTGGCGTGGATGCCGCGAGCAAGACAGAAACATTTGTCGCCCTGCGCACGGAAATCGCCAACTGGCGCTGGGCGGGGGTACCCTTTTACATACGCACCGGGAAGCGGCTGGCGGACAGGGCGGCGTACATCGAGGTGAACTTCAGGCCTGCGCCGCATGCCATTTTCAATTCGCCGCTGGGCGCGGCCAACCGGCTGGTGATTCATCTTCAGCCCAAGGACGGGCTGGAGCTTCACCTGCTGGCGCAGGGCCAGGACAACCGCCGCACGTCTCAAACCCTGTCACCGGTCCAGCTGGACCTCGACTTTGACAAGCGGTTTGGCTCAGAACGCGTGGGTGCCTATGAACGCCTGCTGCTGGACGTGATCGATGGCAGGCTGAACCTGTTTGTACGCAGCGACGAGCAGGAAGAAGCCTGGCGCTGGGTAGAGCCCATCATGGACAGCTGGAAGAACGACGCAGAAGGCCCGCGCCAGTATGCGGCGGGCACCTGGGGGCCGAGTGCATCCAGTGCAATGATTGCAAGAGATGGTTACTGCTGGACTGAGGAATGCTGACGATGTGGCGGGCAGGGTCGTTCAAGGCCTCCCCTGTTGAACGAATGAAGACAAGTTTCCCCATGCAGGTTCGAACCGCGGAACGGGCTTTGCCAAGCCGCAGGCGGGTGGCCCCCTCGGGGAGCAGGGAGCTACACGCAGTGAGCGACCGTGGGGGCGAACACACCCATGCTTGACCGGATCAAAGCTTCTTTGCCTTCGCTGGCGCCTGCAGAGCAAAGAGTCGCCCGCCTGGTGCTGGCCGACCCGCGCGCCTTTGCCAACCTGCCGATCACAGAGCTGGCAGCGCGCTCAAACGTCAGCAAGCCCACCATCGTGCGCTTTTGCCGCAGTATTGGTTACGACGGCCTGAGCGACTTCAAGCTCAAGCTGGCGGGAAGTGTGAGTGAGGGCGTACCTTTCATACACCGCAGCGTGGATGTGGACGACAAGACCAGCGACGTGGTGGTCAAGGTCATCGACAACACCGTCGCGGCATTTCTCAAATACCGCAATGACGCTTCTTCGGCAGCCATACAGAAGGCAACCGACGCGCTTGAGGAAACCTACAAGGCCGGTAAACGCATCGAGTTTTTCGGCGTGGGCAATTCGGGTATCGTCGCCCAGGACGCGCAGCACAAGTTCTTCAGACTGGGCGTGACCAGCATTGCCTACAGTGACGGTCATATGCAGGTGATGAGCGCCTCATTGCTAGGCCCGGGCGACTGTGTGGTGGTGATTTCCAACTCCGGGCGCACGCGCGACCTGATGGATGCCTGTGACATCGCGCGTAAAAACGGCGCAACCACCATTGTCATCACCGCTACTGGCTCGCCACTGGCCGCCGCCGGCAATATACACCTTGCGGCAGATCACCCTGAAGGTTATGACCGCTACAGCCCCATGGTGTCACGGCTCATGCATCTGATGGTGATTGACATTCTTGCGACCTGCCTGGCACTGCGCATCGGAGGCAAGCTGCAGCCCCTGCTCAAGGAGATGAAGAACAACCTGCGCAACAAACGCTATACATGAGCCACCACGCCGCAAACGCGGCAGGCTTCAGGGTCTGGCGGCCGTGATGGTGAGCGGGCCATACCAGGCCCGCGTGTTGCTCTGGGTGTTGTCGCTGTCAGTCATGACGCTCACACTCATCAGCGCACCAGGCGCTTCACCGAAGGCTTTCTCAAAGTCAGCGCGGATGGTGCGTTCATAGTCCACCCAGCTGTTGAGCTTGCCATCGCCGGATTCGACCACCAGTTTGCGGATCCGGTCGGTGCGCGGGTTGACGATCACACTGCCAGCCGGACGCTTCTTGCTCCAGACATACATCAGTGTTGCATAAGGCAGCTCTTCGCCGGTAAGCAGGCGCGCCAGCTCCGAGAGCATGGCGTTTTTGGGTGAAAACCGGCTTCGGTCACCATCAAAAGCCAGCACGATACGAACCGAACAATCGTCGGTTTCCTTGACCGACATGTCGGCCTGCGATATCAGTGCGGGTACCTTCCAGGAAAATTTAAGCTGGCCGATGTCTGCTGAAGGAATGTGCACGACTTTTCGCACCAGGCTGGCAGATGACTTCGCATTCGCCGCAAGAGCTTCACGTCCATCTTCGCGGGCATAGCTGAACTGCGTCGCCTGTTTCCCGGGAAATTTGAAATGCTGCCAGACTTCGGCGGACGCCTGGGCGGATATGGATGCCTTCGCCCATGGGTTGTTTTCCAGGACCTGGTTTGCTTCAGAACGTGATGTGTCTGGCGTAAAGGACGAACATGCCACCAACTGGGAAACAATCCAGATGGTCACAATCCTGATTAAAAACTTCATGATCAGAGAATAGGGGATGAGACGCGCAGGGGTTTGAGGGCAAACACGTATTAAATGGAATTGGTGTGCCTGCATAAAAAAACCCCGCTGCAAGCAGCGGGGTTTTTTATTTCAGATTCAAAAGCTGGACTAGCCAGCCCGTGAATTAGAAGGAGTGCTGAACACCCACAACGGTCTTCTTGTCCTTGTAGACAGAAGCTGCAGTGGCAGCGATAGCAGCGTTCTGAGCTGCATTGTCGGTAGCCGTGCCGTAGAAAGCGTAGGCAGTCGTACGCTTGCTCAGGCTGTAACGCAGGCCAACTTGACCTTGGTTGATGTCGATAGCACGCTGGTTCACGCCGTCGGTTTGTGCGTAAGCACGGCCGAAGGTGATGTAAGGAACCAGGGCACCGAACGGAGCCGACAGGCCCAGTTGGTAACCGCGATAACGGGTGCTGGTGCCAGCAGCTGCGCCGAAGGCTGCAGCGCTGATGCCACCGTCACGGCCCGTGTTGTAGGTACCAGCCAGCTTGACCACGCCGAAGTCGTAGCTTGCGCCCAACTGGGTAGCGTTGCCGGTGCGGCTACCAGCGGTAGCAGCGGTGCTGACGCGGTTGCTGGTGTATGCCAGAGCAGCAGACAGAGGACCATTGGCGTACTGGCCCATCAGGCTCCAACGACGGCCTTCGGTTGGGGTAGCAACGCCAGCAGCGGTCGTGACGTTTGCCAGCTCAGGAGCTGCACCAGCAGCGCCGTACTGAACGCGAACGGTGAAACCGCCCATGTTCGGGCTGATGTAGGTCAGGCCGTTAGAACGGGTGCCACCCAGGTAGGTGTTGCCCAGAACGTGAGCAGAAGCTGCACCTGGCAGACCTTCAGAACCGATGTTGTAGCCCGACAGGGTCGACAGCTCATACAGGTTGTTGTAGGTGTAGCCGATGTTGAAGGTACCGAAACCACCGGAGAAACCGAGGTAGGTCTGACGGTTGGTGGAAGCGGAGATGGAAGTTGCACCAGGAATCGCACCAGCAGCGCCGAGGGCGTTGGTGAATGCTGCTGGGTATGCAGCTTGCTGACCAGCAGTAGCTGCACGGCCGGCGAACAGGCCGCCACCGGTTGGGTTGATACCTTGCTCAACCACGAAGTTGGCTTTCAGGCCGCCGCCGAGGTCTTCCGTACCACGGAAGCCGATACGGTTACCAGCATTGGCACCGTCCATCACGCCACGGGTGTTGAACTTGTTGGTGCCGGTAGGCGTTGCACGCATTTCGGAAGTCTGCGAACCGTAGCCGATGTCAACAACACCGTACAGGGTCACGGAAGACTGGGCAGATGCTGCGCCGACAGCTGCAAGTGCAGCCAGGGCAATCAGGGATTTTTTCATTGAGAGTTTCTCCAAGGTTAAACATAGGGCTCCAGGATTTTGGATCCCCGGGCCAACCTCCGTTTAGGAAGTTGTATGTATTGCACCAGACCCCGCAGGCTATGGCAAAGGAATTGGGCCGGATTTATCCAGAAAAAAGGTTTTCCGTTGCACACGTGCAACAAACTCAAAACAGCCCGTGGGAGTTGCACAACACCCACCATCGATCCCGCGCATACCTGACGGTACCCGGAAAAGCAAATTGCCATAGACTTCCCCCACATTACCCGAAAAGGTTTCTTTGCATGGATTCCCTGATCAACGCAGCCGACGGCGCCCTGCGTACCCTTTTTGCAAAACCCCGGGCAAGCCGCCCCTGTCCGACGGTGGCCGGCGACATCACCGAACTGAGCGGGCCCGAAAAGTCCCTCGCAGGCGCGCTCATGCGGGTCAACCACGTCGGTGAGGTGTGCGCGCAGGCGCTTTATGCTGCGCAGGCCATCAGCACCAACGATCCTGCGCTCAAGCAGCAGTTCCTGACCGCCAGCGAGGAGGAGACCGACCATCTGGCATGGACACGCCAGCGGCTGGACGAGCTGGGCGCACGTCCCTCACTGCTCAATCCGTTGTGGTACGCCGGGGCATTCGGACTCGGGCTGGTCGCAGGCCGGCTGGGCGACCGGCTGAGCCTGGGGTTCGTGGTGGAGACAGAGCGTCAGGTGGAGGCGCACCTGGCAGGCCATCTTGAGAAACTGCCCGCCGGTGACCATGAATCGCGCGCCATCGTGGCGCAGATGAAAGACGATGAGGCCCGCCACGCGCAGGAAGCCTCCAGTGCCGGCGCGCTGGACCTGCCGTCGCCAGTCAGGGCCCTGATGAGTGCGGCCGCGAAGGTCATGACCACCACGGCGCACTACATCTGACGTCCATACGCACTTAAAGTCCGGGGTCAGGCCTCCTGAATCTCAAAGCTGGTGGTGATATCGGCGGTTTTGCCCAGCATGATGGTGGCGGAGCAGTATTTGTCGTGACTCATGGCAATCGCGCGCTCAACTGCGCTGGCTGCCAGCGCCTTGCCCGTGACCAGGAAATGCATGTGGATTTTGGTAAATACCTTGGGGTCGACGGTAGCCCGCTCAGAGGTGAGCTTGACAGAGCACCCCCGCACATCATGCCGGCCGCGCTTGAGGATTAACACCACGTCGTAAGCCGTGCAGCCCCCCGTACCCGCAAGCACAGTCTCCATAGGGCGCGGTGCGAGATTGGCGCCGCCGTTTTCAGGCTTTGCTTCATCCGGCGCGCCGTCCATCACCAGTGTGTGTCCGCTACCCGTTTCAGCAAGAAAAGTCATGCCTGAGCGCGACCCGGTGGTGGCGCTGGGACCGGTCCAGCTCACTGTGCATTCCATAGCCATCTTTCCTTATGCAAAAAATTTATAGTCAATCGCATCTAAAACTGCACAAGTGTGTAATTTTCACGACAAAGGCAATTGTGCAGCGCAACATCACTCGATATACTTCAAATCATCGCATCAATGTCCAGCCGACATTTTTGCACTGGTTGTCTCCTCCACCTCCTCTAAGGTGGATTTACAGGCCCAGACCTCACGGTCTGGGCCTTTTTTCTTGCCTGCGCCTGGCCGCAAGCCCAAAAAAGCGGCCCGATATGATGTGAGGCTGCGAGAAAACAATGCCAACACATACCAGAACCGCCCTTAAAACCCCTGCCACGGCACGACCGGCACTGGCAAGCAAGCCCGGCAGCAAAACGCGCAACAAGAACCTGCAGCCCGCCGATTACCTGAAAAAGATTCTGACGGCACGGGTCTATGACGTGGCGGTCGAATCGGCCCTTGAAAAAGCCAAAAACCTCAGCGCCCGCCTGAAAAACACGGTTCTGCTCAAGCGCGAAGACCAGCAGCCGGTCTTCAGCTTCAAGCTGCGCGGGGCCTACAACAAGATGGCCCACCTGAGCGCCGCACAGCTCAAAAAAGGCGTGATCTGCGCCTCTGCCGGCAATCACGCACAAGGCGTGGCCATGAGCGCGCAAAAACTCGGTACCCGCGCCGTCATCGTGATGCCGACCACCACGCCACAGCTCAAGATTGACGCGGTCAAAAGCTGGGGCGCAGAAGTGGTGCTGCACGGCGACAGCTACTCAGACGCGTATGGCCACTCGCTCCTGCTTGAGAAAAAACGCGGCCTGACCTTTGTGCATCCTTTTGATGACCCGGATGTCATCGCCGGCCAGGGCACGATTGCCATGGAAATCCTGATGCAGTTGCAAAGCCTGGGCTCCAGCCGGCTCGATGCGGTGTTTGTTGCCATAGGCGGCGGCGGGCTGATCTCGGGCGTGGCCAACTACATCAAGGCCGTACGGCCCGAGATCAGGGTCATCGGCGTGCAGATGAATGACTCCGACGCGATGATGCAATCGGTCAGCGCCAGCAAGCGCGTGACACTTAATGACGTTGGCCTGTTCTCGGACGGCACGGCCGTCAAGCTGGTGGGCGAGGAAACCTACCGTATCAGCCGCGAGCTGGTCGACGAATTCATCAGTGTGGATACCGATGCCGTTTGCGCCGCCATCAAGGACGTGTTTGTCGACACGCGCAGCATCGTCGAACCCGCAGGTGCCCTGGCCGTGGCGGCCATCAAGAAATACGTGGCTGCCAACAAGACCCAGGGCGAGACTTACGCCGCCATTCTTTGCGGCGCCAATATGAATTTCGACCGCCTGCGTTTTGTCGCCGAGCGCGCCGAAGTCGGTGAGGAGCGCGAAGCACTTTTTGCAGTGACGATTCCCGAAGAGCGCGGCAGCTTCAGGCGTTTTTGTGAAGTCATCGGCGACCTGCCTGGCGGCCCCCGATCGGTTACCGAGTTCAACTACCGCATCAGCGACGACGCCCGGGCACATGTTTTTGTGGGCCTGACGACATCAGCCAAGGGCGAAAGTACCAAAATCGCGGCCAATTTCACGCGCCATGGCTTCAAGGCACTTGACCTCACCCATGACGAGCTCGCGAAGGAACACATTCGCCATATGGTGGGTGGGCACAGTGCGCTTTCAAAAGACGAACGCCTGCTGCGTTTTGTTTTTCCGGAGCGCCCCGGCGCGCTGATGAAGTTTCTGTCCAGCATGCAGCCCGGCTGGAACATCTCCCTCTTCCATTACCGCAACCAGGGCGCTGACTATGGCCGCATCCTGGTTGGCCTGCAGGTGCCCAAGGCTGACAACAAGGCCT
>JAZKHN010000111.1:1475-17994 GCA_040385325.1 Pseudomonadota bacterium | reverse complement strand
CGGAACATCGACACCGCAATCTGCTGCGCCCGACGGATCAAATGGCCTGGCTGGTCGTAGAGGTCCATCAGCAGGTTTTCTTCTGCCGTGGCTGCAGCCTTGCGGGCGGATGCCGGGGTGTCGGGTGGTCGCTTGGTGCTCATGCGCGTATTGTGCGGCAGGTTTTTTCGCCGCACCCTTGCGAAGATCGGGTCAGCAGGTCTCATGCACCTGCCCTGCCACTTGAACAGCCTCCGGCTGGGCCGTGGCAAGCCGCTCTTTCGCCACAAGCTTCTGCACCAGCTTGCGTGCCTGGATAGGTCCGATATCGGTGCACAGTGCCACCGGGAAAGCCGAGCCGCCCATGCCGCCCAATGAGCGCTGCTGCGCCTCTAACATGGCCTTGTCTTCATCAAAGGTGTTGCTGGACTGCTGGCGTATGAATTCGGTCAGCGCCGCATCGTCACGCTGGTAGGCCCTGGCCACGCCCCAGAAATAATGGCAGCTCGTGGCCGTCTCTGGCGTGGTGAGGTGAATCACGCGGCGCTCCAGCGCATCAGCCTTGCTGGCGTTTGCCGGGTAAGAGCCGTTTTCAATCAGGTTGAATGAGGGCGGCGTGAAGATGGTGGTGTGCCAGCGGTTGATGCGGTCTGTGAAACCGGTGGCCTTGATATAAAAAGGCGGCGGTTCGCAGTTGAGGATGTCGCGGTGCACGCGCACTTCAGCTGCATTCACCACGGTTTTGACCGGTGCCTCTGCAACGGCTTCGTTGCCAATGGTCTTGTCATGCAGGTAAGACTCATGCGACAGATCGAGCAGGTTGTCGTTCATCAACTGGTAGTCGGCGCCAACGTGGTGGTAACCGCCGCAGGCTGTCCAGGCCGCATCATCCATCCAGTGCACATCGGGTATCAGGGCCGTATCGGCACTGGCGGCATCGCCCATCCATATCCAGGTGAAGCCGTGTTTGTCAGTCACCGGGTAAGTGGCCACACGCGCCTGTGCAGGAATGAGCGTCTGGCAGGGAATGTGTTTGCACTGCCCGTCGCTGTCTATGCGCAGGCCGTGATAGGTGCAACGCACCATGCCGCCGACCAGCTTGCCGAGCGACAGCGGGACGCCGCGGTGCGGGCATTTGTCGGCCATGGCCACGGGCTTGCCTGCTGCATCTCGAAACATCACCACCGCCATACCCAGAAAAGTGCGCGCCAGCAACTCGTGCTGCAGATCCTTGCTGAAGGCTGCCACATACCAGGCATTGCGAATCCACATGTCACCCGTGTCCTTGCCGTGCATGGTTCAATCCCCCGTGATGCGGGCCGATTTGACAATGGGCGCGCTCATGTCGATTTCCTTCGTCATCAGTGCTGTGAGCGCGGAAGGCGGGCCGCCCAGCGGCTCGAGCGAACCCGTCAGCAGCGTCTTCTTGACCTCATCGTTGGTGAGCGCCTTGTTCATCGATGCATTAAGCCGCTGGATCACGGCCTCGGGCGTGCCTGCAGGTGCGAGCACGGCATACCAGCCGTCAAAGCTGTAGCCCTTGATGCCGAAAGAGGCCACGGTCGGCACGGCTGGGACCAGCCCGGACTTCTCCGAATTGGTGATCGCCAAGGCCTTGACCTTGCCGGACGCGAGAAAGCTGGATACGGCTGTCAGGCTGTTGGCGCTCACATCGACCTGTCCGCCCGCAAGATCGGTCACGGCCGGGCCGCAACCCTTGTAGGGGATATGCAGCATGCTGACACCGGCCACGGCTTTCAGCTGCTCGGCTGCAAGGTGGTGAATGCCGCCATTGCCGCAGGAAGAATAGGACACCTTGCCGGGATTGGCCTTGGCGTAGGCCAGCATCTCGGGCAGCGTGCTGAAAGGAGCGCCTGGCCGCGTGAGGAGCAGTACCGGCGAATGGGCCAGCGCAATCACAGGCGCGTAGCTCTTGAGCGCATTGAACTTGACGTTGTTGTAGATCAGCGGGTTGATGACCAGGCTGTTGGTGGTGAACAGCAGCGTCTTGCCGTCTGCGGGCGCAGCGGCGACAAAATCATGCGCGATGTTGCCGCCGGCGCCGGGCTTGTTCTCGACAATCACCGTCTCGCCCAGGTCGGCCTCGATGCGCCGGCTCAACACACGCGCCAGTACATCCGTGCCGCCGCCGGGCGGGAAAGGAACGATCAGCCGGGTCACATTGACCTGGGCCTGCGAGGCTGGGCAGAACAGCACGCCCAGGGAGAGGCCGACAAGGCTGGCTGCGCCAAGCATGGTTTTTTTCAGGGTGGGTTGTTTCATCATGTCTCCTGTTTTTCTTCAAATCACAAACTGTTCATGGGTGGCCGGGGCAAACAGTTCTTCCGGCTGCATGCGGCGGCTTGAGAGCCCCTGGCCGTGGTGATGGCGCAAAAAGGAGTCCAGTACTTCCCGGTTCGGCTCCAGGCCATAAGACCAGAAATCGCGGCCCATGGCGGCCACCGTGTCGTCGTACTCACTGGTCAGCCAGGGCAATGAGGTCTTGAGCGCGCCGACTTCAGACAGCTCGCGCAAGGCGTGGTCCTTGGCCTGGTTGAAGGCCTTGAACACACTGCCGGCAAGCCAGGGGTACTGCTCGACAAGCGAGGCGCGTATGCCCACCACATGCATGATGGGGAAGATGCGCGTCTTGCTGAAATACGCGCGCTCGATATCACGCAGGTTTTTGAACAGCCGGACCGATTGGCCCTTGTCAAAGGACGCCGGCGCTCGCGGTGCAATCAGTGCGTCGATACGCCCGTCAAGCAGGTGCTGGTCGAGTGTGTCGGTGGCAGGAATCGGCTCAAGCTGCACACCGGCAGGCGGTGTAAAACCAACCTTCTCATGCCGGCCCGGTGTTTCAACACCGCCGCTGCGCCATTTGATCTCGTCCGGCTGCACGCCGTATTCATCCTGCAGGATGGCGCGCACCCATACAGGTGCGGTCAACTGGTATTCAGGCACACCGACGGTTTTTCCGCGCAGGTCTTGGGGCGAACGCAAGGGACTGCCTTCACGCACATAGATGGCCGAATGGCGGAACATGCGCGAGAGGAAAACCGGTACCGCGACATAAGGGCAAGTGCCACGCGAACGCATCATCGTGTAGCTGCTCATGGACAGCTCGGCCACATCAAACTCGGCAGAACGCAGCGCGCGAAAAAAGGTTTCCTCTACCGGCAGGCACAGCATGTTGGTGTTGCAGCCTTCGATGCCGACACGCCCGTCAAACAGCAGGCGGGTGCGGTCGTAATCCCAGCAGGCAACGGTCAGCGGAAGTTTCATGCGCCAAGAATAGGCAGGCCGGCCAACTTATACAATGACGATGTCGCGTCTTCTGGTATGTGATTAATGCATATCCGCTAATTTGCCGGTAGCTTCATGGACCTCAAGCAGCTCAACTACTTCGTACACGTCTCCGACCTCGGCAGCTTTGTGAAAGCCGCTGACCTGCTGGGCATCGCGCAGCCCACACTCAGCAGGCAGATACGCGCGCTGGAGATCGATGTGAAGGCCAGCCTCTTTCACCGCAACGGGCGCGGCGTGATGTTGACACCCGCAGGCGCACGCTTTCTCGAGCAGGCACGCGGTGTACTGCATGCGGCCGATGCGGCATTGCAGGTCTTGCATACCGGCGACAGCAGGCTGTCAGGGCACGTGGTGTGCGGCCTGACACCCAGTGTGGGCAGCTTCATGATCCCGCACTATGTCAGGCGTTTCAGGGCGGAGCTGCCCCACGCCACCCTGTCCATCGTCAACCACCTCTCGGCAGCGTTGATGGACCAGATCAAGGCATCGCGGCTGGACTTCGCCATCTTCCACAACCCGCCACCCACCCCCAACCTGACGATGACACCGCTCAGCGATGAAGAGCTTTACCTGGTCGGGCCCAAGCGCATTGGCCGCAGGAAAACGTCGGTTGATTTTCATGAAATTGATGGTGTGCCGCTCATCATGCCGTCGCGCCTGCATGCCATCCGCGGGCCGGTGGAACTTGAGGCCGCACGGCTGGGCATCACCTTGAATGTGGTGCTTGAGGTGGACATCATGCAGACCATATTCCAGCTGGTGGCAGAAGGTGTGGGCTACACCATCGCCACGCGCTTCCCGCTGATCGGCCGCGATTCATCAGGGCTGGTCGCCCAGCGCATCACGGCGCCGGAACTGCTCACGCATCTGGTGCTGGTCACGCCCTCGCAGCGTGTGCTCACGCCGCTGCAACGGGCGGCGACAGATCTGGCGTGCACGACTTACCTCGATCTGGTGTCTGAAGCCCGACATTGATGTCGGGGTAAAGCTGATCGTGTGACAGGGCATCGACACACTGGGGCATGATAGGGCCATGTCCACGAACTCAGCATTCACACGCGGGCGTTTTGCGCTGCCTTTTTTTGTCATCGGCTTACTTGTCGTGCTGGTCGCAGGCACCGCAAATGCCGCACCGTTTGAAGACACCATCGCCCAGCGCGCCATGGCCTGCACGGCCTGCCACGGGCCGCAAGGCCGGGCCGCGCCTGACGGCTACTACCCGCGCCTGGCCGGCAAGCCTGCGGGTTACCTGTACAACCAGCTCATCAACTTTCGGGATGGCAGGCGGCACTACGGCCTGATGACGCAGCTGCTGACACCGCTGACTGATGACTACCTGATGGAGATGGCGCAGTACTTCTCGCAGCTTGAGGTGCCCTACCCTGCGCCTGCATCCACAAGCGCATCACCTGCCCTGCTGCTGCAAGGCAGGCAACTGGTGATGCAGGGCGACACTGCGCGCAACATACCGGCCTGTGTGCAATGCCACGGGCAGGCCATGACAGGTGTATCACCCAACATACCCGGCCTGCTGGGCCTGCCCCGTGACTACCTCAATGCGCAGCTGGGCGCATGGAAGGCGGGCCAGCGCCGCGCCCACGCACCCGACTGCATGAAGGATGTGGTGGCCAGACTGTCGCTTGAAGACATCAACGCTGTCGGCAGCTGGCTGGCTGCACAACCGCTGCCTGCCAACACCAAACCGGCGACAGCGATGCCCGCACTGGCAGCAGGCGCAGCGGCGATCAGCTGCGGCAGTGCGCCGCTCGAAAACACCATGAAGCACATCGGGAGCAAGCCATGAAAAAGCTGGGCAAGCTTCTGGTGGGCCTGCTGGTGCTGTTTACCGGTGCCGTGATGCTGGTGTGGCTGCTCAACAGCCGCGATGAGGTTGACGTGACCACACCCGTCGCAGCTGCAGCACCGAGTGACGCCCTGATTGCGCGCGGTGCCTACCTGGCGCGGGCCGGCAACTGCATGGGCTGCCACACCACACGCGGTGGCGCGGCCTACGCGGGAGGCAGGGGCATAGACACGCCTTTTGGCACAGTGTTCACATCCAACCTGACGCCTGATGACAAGACCGGCATAGGCGGCTGGTCTGCATCGCACTTCTGGCGCGCCATGCACAATGGCAAATCAAAAAATGGCCGCCTGCTCTACCCGGCATTTCCGTACACCAGCTTCACGCAGATGACGCGTGAAGATTCAAACGCCCTTTACGCCTACCTGCGAAGCCAGCCCGCTGTCTCGCAGCCAAACCAGGCGCACACCCTGCGCTTCCCGTACAACTCACAGGCGGCACTGGCGGTCTGGCGGGCGATATTTTTCAGCCCCGGGGTCTACCAGGCCGATGCGGCACGCAGTGCCGAATGGAACCGTGGCGCCTACCTGGTCACCGGGCTGGGCCACTGCGCGGCCTGCCACACCGCGCGCAATGTGCTGGGTGCGACCGACGGGCTGGACCTGGCGGGTGGGCTCATCCCGATGCAGAACTGGTATGCGCCTTCTCTGGTGTCGCCGCATGAAGCGGGGGTGGGCAACTGGACGCCGCAGGATATCGTGAAGCTGCTCAAAACGGGCGTGTCGGAACGGGCGTCAGTCAACGGGCCGATGGCAGAAGTTGTGCAGGGGAGCACGCAGTACCTGAGCGATGACGACCTGAATGCCATGGCGCAGTTTTTGAAAGCCTTGCCCGCGTCATATGGCAAGGACGAAAAGCGTGGGCCAGACATCGCACTGATGTCGACCTCGCCCGATGCGCCCTCTGCCGGCGCAGGCAGTGTCGTGGCGGCCAAAGGCTCAAAACTGTATGAGCAGAACTGCGCGCAATGCCACGGCGACAGGGGCCAGGGCGTGCCGAATGCCTACCCTCCACTTGCAGCCAACCGGGCGGTGCTGATGCAGCAAACCGTCAACCTGGTGCAGATCGTGTTGAACGGTGGTTATGCGCCAGCGACTGCGGGCAACCCGAGGCCCTTCGGGATGCCACCCTTTGTGCTGGTGATGGACGATACCGACGTGGCAGCGGTGCTGACGCACATACGCAGCAGCTGGGGCAACAAGGCCAGTGCTGTATCGCCGCTCGAAGTCAACCGTATACGGGCCAGTTCAGGGCGCTAGTTTTTCGCCGCTGCCTCGGTCTGGACCGGTGCCGGGGTTTCCATGGCATCGCGATTGGCGAGTGACGGAAACAACCTGAACCAGGAAGCGGCCACAAGCAGCGTACCGATGCCGCCCAGTACCACAGAGCCGACAGGACCCAGCAAGGCCGCAGTGGCTCCCGACTCAAATTCACCGAGCTGGTTGGATGCACCTATGAAGACGGAGTTGATCGCACTCACGCGGCCGCGCATCTCGTTGGGTGTGTCGATCTGTACCAGCGTCTGGCGCACCACCACGCTGACCATGTCGGCCCCGCCGGAAATCCCCAATGCCACCAGTGACAGCAGGAAGCTGGTGGACAGGCCAAAGACGATCATGCAAACGCCAAACAGTGCAACAGCCCCCAGCATGGTGCGGCCGACATGTTTTGTCAGCGGCCAGCGTGTCAGCAACACGGCCATCATCACAGCACCAGCTGCAGGGGCAGAGCGCAGCAGGCCCAGACCCCAGGGGCCAACGTGCAGGATGTCTTTGGCAAACATGGGCAACAGCGCAACAGCGCCGCCCAGCAGCACGGCGAACAGGTCCAGTGACACGGCACCCAACAGGGCTTTTTGAACCCACACAAAACGGGCGCCGGCCAGCAGCGTATGCATGGATACCGGTTCGCGCGGCGCAGGTGCATAGTCGTACCGCACCAGCGAAATCAGAATCATGGCCGCTACAAATATGGCCGCACAGGTGGCGTAGACGGCAGAAGCACCCGCGACAAATACCAGCCCGCCGAGGGCAGGGCCGGCAATGACAGCGGCCTGGTTGCCACCGGAGCTGAAGGCCATCGCGCGCGGAAGCATCACAGGCGGCACAAGCATGGGCATCAGGGCCTGTTGGGCCGGGTTCTGGAAGGCCCGCGCCACACCCAGCCAGACTGACAGGCCCAGCAAAAGCCCACGCGAGACCCACTGCGCCGATCCGGCAGCGCCCCAGCCCTGTGTGGCGGCGATCAGGATAAAGGCGACCGCGCCCTGGATGAAAAAGCAGACCGCAATGATGCGGCCGCGATGCACACGGTCGGCCACATGGCCGGCCACCAGGGTGAGCAGCAGCGCCGGCAAAAACTGGTAAAGGCCGACCAGGCCCAGGTCCCATGCGCTGCCGGTCAGGTCATACATCTGCCAGCCCACCGCCACCATCAGCATCTGCGTACCCATGGTGCCCAGAACACGGGCAAACCACATGCGGATATAGGGGCGTTGCTGCGTGAGCTCTTTAAAGGTGTGGGTGGACATCGGGTGCAGAGCTTAACAGTGGCGCTTTTTTCATGCCGATATCGGCCTTTTCCTGCAGGCGCCGGACGTTGTGGCCGCTAACATAGAGCGTATAAAAACATGTGCGGAGGACTTTTATGCAACGTATCGTTATCGTTGGAGGCGGCGCAGGCGGCCTCGCACTGGCCACCCAACTCGGCAAAAGCCTGGGCAAAAAGGGGCTGGCACAAATCACGCTGGTCGATGCAGCGCGTACCCATGTCTGGAAACCACTGCTGCACCAGCTCGCGGCGGGAAGCTTTGATACGCATGCAGAAGAGATCGAATATCTGGCGCAGGCGCGCTGGAACCACTTCAAGTTTCGCCTTGGCAGCCTGACCGGTATCAACCGCACTGCAAAAACCGTACAGCTCGCAGCCAGCCATGATGAAGCTGGCAGAGAGATCACACCCGCTCAGGAGCTGGGCTACGACACCCTGGTCATCGCCGTCGGAAGCCAGACCAATGACTTCGGCACACCGGGCGCAGCCCGGCACGCCATCAAGCTAGACAGCCCGCAGGCGGCAAGGCATTTCAACGACCGGCTGATCAATGCCTGCATACGCGCCCAGAGCGTGCCGCGTGAAGCGGGCAGCGGGCGGCTGACGGTGGCCATCGTGGGCGGCGGCGCGACCGGGGTGGAGCTTGCCGCAGAGTTGCACGCCGCAGCGCGCATCCTGGCCAATTATGGTTTTGACCACATCCACCCCGAAAAAGATTTGCAGATCGTGCTGATCGAAGCCGCACCGCGCCTGCTGGCGCAGTTACCAGAACGGCTTAGCGACTCTGCCCTGCGTGAGCTGCGCAAGCTGGCCATTGAGGTGCACACCAACGAGCGTGTGGTGGCCGTTGATGCCGACAAACTGACCATGGCCAGCGGCAAGGTGGTGTCTTCAACCCTGACCGTCTGGGCTGCCGGTGTGAAGGCGGCCGACTTTCTTAAAAACCTTGGTGCAGGCCAGGCGGGCGAAGAGCCGCTTGAAACCAACAAGCTCAACCAGCTTGCCGTGACCGGCAACCTTCAAAGCACCCGCGACCCCAGCGTCTATGCCTTTGGCGATTGCGCGGCCTGCCAGCAACCCGATGGCACATGGGTGCCGCCGCGTGCCCAGGCGGCCTACCAGCAGGCGATGTACCTGGTCCATGCCCTGCCCCTGCTGGCAAAAGGTGAAAAGGTAGAACCCTTCGTATTTAAAGACCAGGGTTCGCTGGTGTCCCTGTCTGAATATTCGTCGGTCGGCAGCCTGATGGGCAGCCTGACCAGGGGCAGTTTTTTCATCGAGGGACAGCTTGCCCGCATGATGTACTGGGGACTGCACAAGCAGCACCAGCTGGCACTCGGCGGGTTCAAAAAGACGGCACTCATCACGCTGTCGGAATTGCTGGACCGCACCTACCGCCCACGTATCAAGTTGCATTGATAATCCCACTACATATTTCTTAAACCACAGGAGAGAGCCATGGCTAAAGGTCAGCAAGCACAAAAGATGACGAAGAAACCGAAAAAAGACACCTCACCACCAAAACCGGTGTCGCCTGATGCAGTCAGGGCCACGGTCGTGACGCAGGTCATGCCCAAAGGCAAGATGAAAAACAAGCCAGCCTGATGCAGGAGGAAGGGCAGCCGGGCAACCCGTTACATGGGGTCACGCTGGAGGCTATTGTTACTGCCCTTGCAGAGCACTATGGCTGGGAAGAACTGGGGCAGCGCATCAACATACGCTGCTTCACCAGCGAGCCCAGCGTGGCGTCAAGCCTGAAGTTTTTGCGCAAGACGCCCTGGGCGCGTGAAAAGGTGGAGGGTCTCTATCTTTTCATGTTGCGCGAAATCAGGCGTTCAGGCCCTACAGCGCACAACTTTCCCCCGCCCAAAAAACCCGCCGCCTAGGCCCGCAGCGGATTCGCAAACATCAGCATCATGGCCACGCCCACCCCGATCAGGAAGTTGGCGTCAATCAGCCCGGCCAGCAAAAACATTTTTACCTGCAGCGGCTCCATCAGCTCGGGCTGGCGCACAGCACCCTCCAGGTAACGACCGCCCATCACGCCTATGCCCATGCACGCGCCTATCGCGCCCAGGCCAATCATCAAACCGCATGCAATCGAAATGGCACCTGCGTCAGTCATGGTTTTCTCCTTTGGTTAATCAGTTTTTGATGAACCAATCATGAGTCCGGGCTCGCCGCAAAACAATTACCTCGCAGGTCATGGGGGGTTTGAAGCGGTGTATGCGGATGACAGCCTGCTGGTGCTCAACAAACCTGCCGGTTTGCTGTCAGTGCCCGGGCGCGGGGAAGACAAGCAGGACTGCCTGAGCAGCCGCGTACAACAGCAATACCCCGATGCGCTGGTGGTGCACAGGCTGGACATGGCGACATCGGGACTGATGCTGATGGCGCGTGGCAGTCATATGCAGCAGGCCCTGTCGCGGCTGTTTGAGAACCGTGAGGTCCACAAGCGCTACGTCGCGGTCGTCCATGGCGAGATGGGGGGACCGGCAACAGATGTCGATGGCTGGCAGCTGATTGACCTGCCCATCATGGTGGACTGGCCGCACCGACCCCTGCGCGTCATTGCCGCCATGGGCAAACCGAGCCAGACGCACTGGCGCAGCGTTGCTTTCGACGCGCAGGCAAATATCACCCGGGTTGAGCTTGAGCCTGTGACGGGCCGCTCTCACCAACTGCGGGTACACCTGCAGGCCATGAAGCACGCGATTGTGGGCGACGCGTTGTATGGCCAGACCCCGCAACCCGGAGGCAGGCTACTGCTCCATGCCTGCCAGATCGGCTTTGCCCACCCTATCAGCGGGCAGGCGATGTTTTTTGAAAATTTACCTGAGTTCTGAGGCACAGGACATCTTTGAGCCCGCAGGAACTGACGGCCAAAACAAGCCTCCAACAGCCATATCTGGAGTACCGGCATGCCCACAACACCAAACCCATCGACTTCACACCCCTTGCAGCGCAGGGCCATTGCTGCTGCCATCATCGCGCTGCCTGCGGTGTGGACGCTCACACGCGGCTTGCCCGTCCGCGCGCAAACCAGCGCGCCGCGCATACTCACACCCAGCCAGACAGAAGGCCCCTTCTACCCGGTCGCCCTGCCGAAAGACGCTGACTTTGATCTGCTGAAAAATGGATCGCTGGACTATCGCTTCGGCCAGCCGACCTGGCTTGAAGGCAGCGTGACCGATCTGCAGGGCACGCCGGTGCGCGGCGCGCTGGTTGAAATCTGGCAATGTGACCATGCCGGTCATTACGACCACCCCGGTGACGGCGGAAGGATTGACAAGGCATTTCAGGGTTTCGGTCGCGTCGCTGTGAACGCGCAGGGCGAGTACCGTTTCCGCACGATTCGGCCGGTCGCCTACAGCAATCGCACGCCGCACATCCACGTCAAGGTAAAAATCGCCGGCCGTGAGCTGCTGACGACGCAAATGTATGTGGCGGGCGAGCCGCAGAACCAGCGCGATTTTTTATGGCGCAATCTGCCGGATGCACAGCGCAATGCACTGTCAGCAACGTTTTCGCCCGGCGCAGACGGCCAGCGCGCCCGCTTCAATATCGTGGTCGCGGTCTGATTGGGCTCAATAGATCTCGGGCACCACAATGTCCTGGGGCACGGGGTTGCGCACATAGTCGTCGTGCCTGACACGCTCGGGCAACACAATTGCGGGATGCTCGGTCTCACCGTAGGGCATCTGTTCAAGCAGGTGGTGAATGCAATTGAGCCTGGCCTTTTTCTTGTCCACAGCCTGTACCACCCACCAGGGTGCCTCGGGAATGTGTGTGCGTTCAAGCATGATTTCCTTGGCCTTGGTGTACTCCTCCCAGCGGCGGCGTGATTCAAGGTCCATCGGGCTTAATTTCCACTGCTTGAGGGGGTCGTGGATGCGGCCCAGGAAACGCAGGTGCTGCTCTTCGTCAGAGATTGAGAACCAGTACTTGATGAGCTGTATGCCTGAGCTGACCAGCATTTTTTCAAACTCCGGCACCGTGCGGAAGAACTCTTCGTATTGCTCGTCGGTGCAAAAACCCATCACGCGTTCGACACCGGCGCGGTTGTACCAGCTGCGGTCAAACAGCACGATTTCACCGGCAGCCGGAAGGTGCGACACGTAGCGCTGAAAGTACCACTGGGTGCGCTCGCGGTCGTTCGGTGCAGGGAGTGCAGCCACGCGGCAAATGCGCGGGTTGAGCCGCTGGGTGATGCGCTTGATGACACCGCCCTTGCCTGCGGCATCGCGGCCTTCAAACAAAATCACCACCTTGTGGCCAGTGGCGACCACCCAGTCCTGCAGCTTGACGAGTTCAGCCTGCAGACGAAACAGCTCGCGGAAATACTGGCGGCGATTTTCCTTGTCCTGTGCCGAGTGAGCTGGCTGGCTTTCACCCGTCATTTCAGCGACGGTGCGGTCTTCCAGCTCCATCTCCAGTTCTTCGTCGTAACTGTCGATGAGGTCATTGCGTATACGCCGCATCAATTCTTCGTCGCTTGAATTCAAAACATTCTCCAGGTGCAGTCGCGCAAACAGCCTAGGCTACAGAAGCAATATGTCGGCTACATGAAAAAACCCGCAAAGTGCGGGTTTTTTTCGGTGTGCAGGAGTTTTTCAGCTCTTCAGAAGCTTCTGGTAAATCTCGTCCTTGGTCTTGAGGCGACGCTTTTTCAGCTCTTCAAAGCCTTCGTCGCTGATGGGCACGCCACTCTTTTCATAGTTGGCGATGGCGTGGTTGTCTTCGTCGTACTGCTTGAACAGCTCGGCAAAGTGCGCGTCGTGCGTTTTCAGTTCGCGCATCTTGTCCACATACTGCGGGAATTCGTGGGCCAGGTCGTGGTTGAGAAAATCCATATCTCTATTCCTTTATTCGCGAACAATCATGACCGGCAGATGGGTGTGCGACAGCACCTGCGCAGCGACGCTGCCCAGCACGAGTTTCTCAAGCCCCTTGCGGCCATGTGAGCCCATCACGATGAGGTCTGCACCTGCAGTTTCTGCGGCTTCAAGAATGCTTTTGTAGACAGCCTGCCCTTCAAGCACGGTCGCTATGACCTCTGTTCCGTTGGCGGCAAACTGGCTCTTTGCTGCGGCTACGGAGTCGTGCGCCTCTTTGGTAGCTGCCTTGAGGTATTCATCCTGCCCGTAGGCAAACTCCGTGCCCACGCCAGTAAAGGCATAGGTGTCGATGATGCAAACCACGGTCACGCGGGCATTAAAAGCCCTGGCAACCGCTGCAGCTTTTTGTATGGCCTGGTTGGCCGTGCTTGAACCGTCTACGGGGACAAGGATGTTGCTGAACATGATGGCGGCTCCTTGGTTTGGCGACACGTTGGCAGAAAGCCGTTGCTTTTCCGCCGGGGCCCAGCGCCTTTCAATTCAGGGCAATAAGGCCATGTATCGTTTGTAAACCATCATGCGTTCAAAAGCTATCGGAAAAAACCGACAGCTTGCCGCACATCAAACCAGGGCACCACAGCCGGTTTATTCGGCCTTGATATTGGCCGATTTGGCCAGCTGTGCGTAACGGGCGAGATCAGCCTTGATGAGCTTGCTCAAGTCCGCCGCGTTACCCACCAGAGGCTCCACGCCGGCCGTCGAGAGGTTTTCCTTCACAGCCGGCTCCGCCAGCACCTTCTGCACATCGGCATGAATCTTTGCGACCACGTCACGCGGCATGTTGGCAGGCCCCATCAGCGCATACCAGATCGAAAAATCCAGCGGCTTCAGGCCCTGTTCTTCAAATGTCGGAACCTGCGGCGTCAGGCTGTAGCGGGTGGCAGTTGACACACCCAGTCCGTAGAGCTTGCCGGTCTTGACGTGCGGTGCCACCAGGTTGGAACTGAGGATGGCCAGTTGCACCTGTCCGCCCACCACGTCGGTCAGCGCGGGCGCGCAACCCTTGTAGCCGACGTTGGTGGCACTGACACCCGTCTTTTGACGGACCAGTTCCATCACAAAGTGCTGGGGCGTGCCGACGCCGCACGAGCCGTAATTCAGCACGTTGGGGTTGGCCTTCGAATAATCGACCAGTTCCTTCAACGTCTTGATGCCCGACTTCTCGCTCGCGACCAGCGTGATGGGCGTAAGGCCAAGCAACATGATGGGTGTCAGGTCTTTCTCGGGGTCGTAATTTAGCTTGCCGCCCAACGCCGGGTTGACCACCATGGTGCTGTTTTGCAGCAGCAGCGTGTAGCCGTCCGCAGGCGACTTGACGACGGCCTCGGTGCCGATGTTGCCCGACGCGCCGGCGCGGTTGTCGACCGCAACGCCCTGGCCCCACATGGCCTGCAGGCGTGCGCCAACCTGACGCGCCAGGATGTCCGATCCGCCGCCCGTGCCGTAGGGCACGATGAGCTTGATGGGCCGCGAGGGCCAGGCCTGCGCGAATACGGCACTGCCGGCCAGTGACGTCAGAGCCATCACGGCCCCCAGTGCAAAAAACCTGTTGAGCTTGTTGAGTTTCATGGTTTGTCTCTTGTCTTTATGCGTTGTTGAACGGCGGACTGTTAATCGATGGCGCCAATGCCCTGGCTCCACAGTTCCCACGGACGCCTGACCTGGCCTTCGACATTGGTCATGGCCAGCTCAGCTTCTTCGGGATTCAGAAATTCGATGGGACCCAGCGCAGCCGATGTGAGTTGCAGCTTGGCATTCTCCTCGGCATAGACCGCGCGGTAAACCGCCTGCTCAAGCGAGGGGCCGACGACGGTAGAGCCGTGTCCGCGCATCAACACACAGTTGTGCTGGCCGAGCGATTTGGCCAGCGCCTTGCCCAGACCCATGTCGCGTATCAGCAGGTCAGTGTTGCCGCCCGCGTCGCGAATCTCGAACAGCGATGAGCCGCTGCCCAGAAACCCGCTCATGTGGAAGATGGGACGCAAGCGCTGGCCGGTGACGCCAAAAGGGATCACGCTGACCGAGTGGCTGTGCACTACGGACATCACATCGGGCCTTGCGCGGTAGATCTCGCTGTGGATGAAGCGCTCAAGGTAGGAGCGCTGGTCTGAAGGCACGGCCAGGTCGCCGTTGAGGTCGTAGCTCAGGATGTCGGCTTTTTTGACCAGCCCCGGCGCACGGTTGCATGACAGCAAAAAGTGGTCGGGTGATTTGTCGTGACGGACGCTGACATGGCCAAAACCGTCGACCACCCGCTGGTCGTACAGGATACGGTTGGCGATGACGAGTTTTTCGATGAGCGCCGGATCGGCGGCGGCAAGGGTCATGGTGTCTCCTGTGTTCCTGCGAAGGACAGCCACCACTCCCAGTGGCCGGTTTTTAATAAGTATACATATCAATAAACCGGCTGTGCAAGGGAAACACAGCTCAAAATCAGAGGGTTAACCCCAGCCAAACATTCTCAATTGCCGGGATACTGGTCTGACCTCAGGCCTCGATCTTCACGCCCTTCCAGAACGCGACATGGCCCTTGATGTTGTCGGCCTCCGGTTTCGGGTCAGGGTAATACCAGGCGGCATCTGTGTTCATCTCGCCATTGACCAACAGCGAGTAATAGCTGGCCTGGCCTTTCCACGAGCACATGGTGTGGTGGTTGCTGAAGGTGATGTAGTCGCGGTTAAGTGCGCTTTCAGGAAAGTAGTGGTTGCCTTCAATGACCACGGTTTCGTCGCTCTGCGCAATGGTTGCGCCGTTCCAGATGGCTTTCATGGGCGGGTCCTGTTTTCAATGATGAGAAGGATATTGAACTGTCGCGTGAATACTAACCGCCCCGTAAAGCAGACGGAGCGTGCATGAAAAAAGGTGTCAGTCGTGAAGACTGGCACCTTTTTTATGAGGGGCCTAACCCCCGGCCTGATTAACTTAACCGTTGGCGTTGGCCATACGGAGGTTCTTGCCTTCAACAATCACCTTGGAGCCCACGGGCACCGAGGTAGAGATGTCAAGGTTGCGGCGCGAACCGTCGTCCATGCGCACAGCCACGTTGTACACGGTGACCTTCTTCATGTTGGCTTCGACCTTGTTGCCTGCATAAGCGCCACCTGCAGCGCCCAGTACGGTCATCGCGGTTTTGCCGTTGCCGTTGCCCATCTGGTTGCCGACGATGCCACCGAGCAAACCACCCGCGACGGTACCGATACCGATGGTCTGGTTGCCCACTGCAACGCCGTTGACCTGGCCCTGGCGTGTTTCAGCGGTGACAGACTCCACGGTTCCGCAGCTGGCGCATACATTGGCCTTGGCGACCTGCACAGGTGTGGTACTGGCGCGCGGCGTGTTGTTCACTGCAACCGGCTTGCTGCTGGTAGCAGCCAGCTTGTTGACCGGGGCTGGCGCAGTCACCGGTACTGGTGTATTGGCAGCGTAGGGGGTAGGCTCCGCGTCCGAGGTTTTGACAACCAGCGCTGCGGCGAGGGCCGCAACGGTGACGCCGAGAACTGCCACGATGGCGATCAGCGCCTTGCTGTGCTGCATGCGGTCGACCAGTCCGGGACTGGCTGAAGGACCTGAAGCGTTTGGTGTAGCGAGTTGACTGGTTTCCATGATGGACTCCTTGTTGTTAGAGCCTCAGTTGTACCAATCAGACCTGATACAACTTGTAGGACCAGCGTCAAGAACGTAAGCAGCCGTTTCCGATTTCTCTCTATGCGTGCTGTCAAATGCGCACTATTTGGCAAATTTCACCCAGCAGCCATGAACGCGGCCTGCTCTCCTACACGCCGCCTTTCGGATGGGTCGGGTCTATCCAGAGTACGGTTGCCGGTTTTTCGACCGGTTCTATATCCAGGTTGACGGCCACAGCTTCACCATCGCTGCGGCACAACACGCATTCCAGCAGCTCGGTCGGGCTGGCATTGAT
>JAZKHN010000111.1:0-1375 GCA_040385325.1 Pseudomonadota bacterium | reverse complement strand
GTTTCAATCACGTCGCTGGCCACGTCGATCACGCCGACCATCACGTCCTTGCCTTCCAGCAGCTTCATGAGGTGCGGCGGCACGTGCGAGTGGTAGCACTCGAGGCTGACCTGCTGGATGCTGCTTTTGGCCAGCGCCGGGAAAACCATCTCGTACTGGCGCCATTCCTCGCCCAGCGTTTCCTTCCAGTCGTTGTTGGCCTTGATGCCGTAGCCGTAGCAGATGTGCACGGCGGTCGTGCAGGTCAGGCCCCGTACCGCAATCTCAAGCGCCTTCACGCCCCAGTCGGCCGCTTCACGCATATAGACATTGAAGGCCGGCTCGTCGAACTGGATGATGTCGACGCCGTCGGCCTGCAGCGCAAGCGCTTCCTGGTTCAGCAGTTCGGCAAAGGCCATTGCCATCTTCACCTTATCGCCGTAAAACTGGTCGGACACCGTGTCGATGATGGTCATGGGCCCGGGCAGCGTGAACTTGATTTTTTTATCGGTGTGCGCACGCAAAATTTTTGCTTCTGTCTGGTGCACCCGCCCTTTCAGCTTGAGCTCACCCACCACCTGCGGCACCATGGCGTCGTAGCGGTTGTTGCGGATGCCCATCTTGACCTTGTGATCGAAGTCAATGCCTTCGACCTGCTCGAGAAAGCCGTGCACAAAATGCTGGCGCGACTGCTCGCCGTCGCCAATCACGTCCAGGCCCGCGTCTTCCTGCGCCTTGATCCAGAGCAGCGTCGCATCGGCCTTGGCTTGAGCCAGTTCAGCGCCTTCGGCCTTCCATTGCGGCCAGAGCTTGTTGGTTTCTGACAGCCAGGCGGGTTTGGGCAGGCTGCCGGCGATGGTGGCACTGAAGAGTTTGTCGGTCATGGATGTTGTCTCTTTGTTATTGATGCAGTTTCAGAAAATTTCTTTGGCGAGCAACTCATACGAGCGCCTGCGCGCCGCCGGGTCATGCGCCCAGGTGATGACAACCAGCTCGTCCACCCCATGAGTATCAGCCAGCGCCCGCAACTTGTCAGCCACCTGCGCGCCACTGCCAACCAGGGCCGTGCTCCTGATCCGGTCCGACTCGAACTGCTCGGCCGGTGTGTAGGGCCGCAGGGCCGCTTCAGCGGGTGATGGCAAGGGGCCGAGCGCGCCCTTGTTGCGGTCAATCTTCCAGCGCTCGCGGCCAGAGAAGTGGTGCCACGCCCCCGCTTCAGTATCCGCGGCCAGCGCCCAGACGCAGAGCACGGCCTTGGGTTCGGGGTTGAGCGCGCTGGGCTGGTAAAGGCGGCGATACAGGTCCAGCGCCTGTTCGGTGCCCTGTCCGTCTGTGATGAAGTAAGCAAACGCATAGGGCAGGCCGTAGTGCGCGGCGAGCTGCGCGCCGTAGTCCG
>JAZKHN010000110.1:0-4673 GCA_040385325.1 Pseudomonadota bacterium | reverse complement strand
AGCCGCGACACCCTCTTCCTGCTGGCAGTCATCGCCTGGCTGCTCCTGCCCCAGACCCCCAACCTGCCCCTCTGGTGTACAGCCCTCGCAGCCGGGGTGCTCATCTGGCGCGGCTGGCTGGCCCTGGGCGCGAAGTCGCTGCCGGGCAAATGGTGGCTGTTGACGCTACTGGCGGTCGCCATCGCGGGCACGCTCATCACCCACCGCACCATCCTCGGCCGCGACGCGGGCGTCACCCTGCTGGTGGTGCTCTTGACTCTCAAGACGCTGGAGCTGCGCGCAAGGCGCGATGCCTTTGTGGTGTTTTTCCTCGGCTTCTTCTGCATGCTGAGCAACTTCTTCTATTCACAGTCGCTGCTCACTGCATTCAACATGCTGATCGGGCTGCTGGGCCTACTGACGGTGCTGGTGAATGCACACATGCCGGTCGGCAAACCGCCACTCATGCACGCGGCAAAAACGGCCGGCTGGATGACGCTGCTGGGTGCGCCCATCATGCTGGTGCTGTTTCTTCTGTTCCCGCGCCTGGCGCCGCTGTGGGGGGTGCCCAGCGATGCCATGACGGGCCGCAGCGGTCTGAGTTCGAGCATGCAGGTCGGCACCATTGCCAGCCTGGCCCTGGATGACAGCGTGGCCATGCGTATCCGGTTTGAAGGGCCACCGCCAAGGCAGCAAGCGCTTTACTTTCGCGGGCCCGTACTATCTGATTTTGACGGCAGGGACTGGCGGCCCCCGCGCAACAACCTGGCCCAGCGTTACGGCGTGCTGCCCGAGCTGGCTGTGTCAGGGCCGAGTGTCAACTACGAAGTCACCCTGGAGCCTACCAACCGCCCATGGCTGTTTGTCATGGAGGCCGCAGAACAGAGCCCGCAACTGCCTGGCTACCAGACCGCGATGCAGGCCGACCTGCAATGGCTGGTGAATCGGCCCATCACGGACATCGTGAGGTACAAGGTACAGAGCTTTCCGGCCTTCACCCATGGGCCAGCCAGGAACGCTGCTGGCCTGGGCGTGTTCACCGAGCTGCCCACCGGCTTCAACCCGCGCACCCTCGCGCTGGCCAGAGAGATACGCGGTGAGGCGCGTTATGCGACTGCAGGCAGCTCAGAACTGGTCCAGGCAGTGATGGATCGGCTGCGCACAGGGGGCTACACCTACACACTGGAGCCCGGCGTCTACGGCCAGAACACCGCTGACGAATTCTGGTTTGACCGCAAGGAAGGTTTTTGCGAACACATCGCCTCTTCGTTCGTCATACTGATGCGCGCCATGGGCGTGCCAGCGCGCATCGTGACCGGTTACCAGGGCGGCGAGCAGAATTCAGTCGACGGCTTCTGGGTCATACGCCAGAGCGATGCCCATGCCTGGGCAGAGGTCTGGCAGGAGGGCCGCGGCTGGATGCGTGTGGACCCGACCTCTGCCGTCTCGCCGGGGCGAACCGGTGCCTTCCAGCGGCTGGCAGCACCTCAGGGCGTGGTGGGGCAGGCGCTGGGTACCATCAGTCCCGGTTTTTCACTGCAACTGCGCGCCACCTGGGAAGCCGTCAACAACGCCTGGAACCAGTGGGTTCTCAACTACACCCAGGGGAAGCAGCTCAACCTGCTCAAGGACATCGGTTTTGAATCCCCCAGCTGGGCAGACCTGAGCTATGTACTGATCGGCATTGTGGTGCTTGCCGCCGTCATCGGTGGGGCATGGACGCTGTGGGAGCGTGTGCAGCATGACCCCTGGCTGCGTCTGCTGAACCGCGCGCGCAGGCACCTGGCCAAAGCGGGTATTGAAAGCACATCCGCCACCCCGCCGCGCCAGCTTGCAGAAAAGCTCAAGACTGCCTACGGCACTCCCCAGGGCGGCCCCACCCAGGCGTTGTACGAATGGCTGATGCAGCTTGAAGCGCAGCGATATGCAGCAAAACCCGAACACGGACTACACCAGTTGCAAAAGCAGTTCGGTACTCTCGAATGGCCCACCTAAAATCGGTGCCCATCACCTCCTCCCGAAAGCTGCATGATTCGCTTCCTCCTGCCCGCTCCCGTTTTTCGTCCGCTGGCAAGTGTCGTGCTGGTCATCGGCGGCCTGCTTTCGACAGGCGCTGTTTCAGCAAAAACACCGAAAAAGCCCGCAGCAGTCAAAACCTCCCAGTCCACAGGGCCCACCTATTCAACACGCCCCGAGGTCATGCAATTTGCAGACGACCTCGCCGCCAGGCGAAACCTGGACCCGGCCTGGGTGCGTGATGCCATCGGCCAGTCGCGCTACAACGCCACCGTGGCCCGTCTCATGCAGCCGGCCGCCAGACCCTTCGTCAAGAACTGGCGGGTCTACCGCAGCCGCTTCATCGATCCAATACGCATCGAAGCCGGCGCGCGCTTCTGGCGCGCCAACCAGGCCACGCTGGAGCGGGCCGAAAAAGAATACGGCGTACCCGCAGACATCATCGTCGGCATCATCGGCGTTGAAACCATCTACGGCCGCGACACCGGCAGCTTTCGTGTGATGGATTCGCTGGTCACTTTGGCCTTTGACTTTCCGGCCAGCCACCCGCGTGCGAAGGAACGCAGCGATTTTTTCAAGGGCGAGGTCGAGCAGTTCCTGACCCTGCAAAGCCGTCGCGGCGCTGACCCTTTCGAGCCACTCGGCAGCTACGCCGGCGCCATGGGCATGCCACAGTTCATGCCGTCCAGCATCGTCAAGTACGCGGTGGACTTCGACGGCGACGGCAACATCGACCTGCTCAACAGCACCGCAGACGTTATCGGCTCGGTCGCCAGTTACTTCAAGGCCTTCAACTGGCAGAGCGGCATGCCCACCCATTACCCCGTCAGCTTCGACAACAGCAAGCTGGACAAGGACGCCCTCATGGCGCCCGACATTCTGCCCACCTTCAGCGTCGCCAGCTTCACCGCCAAGGGTGCCGTCATCGAAGGCCCCGCGCTGGATCACAAGGGTCCGCTGGCACTCATTGAATTGCTGAACGGCCCGGACGCACCGCAGTATGTGGCCGGCACCGAGAACTTCTACGTCATCACCCGCTACAACTGGAGCAGTTACTACGCGATGTCGGTGATTGAGCTTGGGCAGGAAGTAGCTGCGCGCGTGAAGCGCTGATTCCGGGTCTGCGACAGCTGACCGTGGCTGCAGCACCCACGCGATACGCTATCAAATAAATAGCTGCTCACGTGCGTATTTAAAGGGCTACAGCCCGATTTGATGCCTGAAAACAGGCTTTTTTGGCAGTTTTCCTGCCATTTTTGACGCCAAATTGCAGATTTACGGCTTGCCCGGGAAATAATGCGTCATATATGAATCATTAATCAGATAAGGATTCATTTATAAAGCATTAAGTCGTCAGGGTTCAAACTCGCTCAAACCGGCACGATGGTGATGTCCACCGTCATCGACTCCTCACCCCCGCCCTGCCGCACACCCTTGATGGGCGGGCAGGCGTTGTAGTCGGTGCCCATGGCCAGCCGCACGTGGCGCTCATCGATCAGGCAGTGGTGGGTGACGTCTATGCTGACCCAGCGGCGCGTTGCCACATCCAGGCAGACGTCGCACCAGGCGTGGCTGGCCAGGTCGGGTTCGTTGGCGGCGTAGAAATAGCCGCTGACATAACGCGCCGGGTAACCCAGGCTGCGGCAGATGGCGACCATCACATGCGCCTGATCCTGGCAGACGCCGGCGCCGTTTTCAAACGCCTGCAGCGCTGTCGTTGTGACTGTCGTGCTGTTTTTGAGGTAACCCACCGCATCGGCCACGCCGTGGCTCAGCGCCAGCAGCGCCTGCAAATCTGCCCTGCCGTCCACGCTTTGCGGTATGAACTTGCGCCCGAAATCCGCCAGCAGCCAGTGCGGTTCGGCAAGATGCGTGGCACGCAGGAAGAAATACGGGTGCGGCAGTGTTTCAGGGTCGTTGAACTCGGCAATGCCCAGCGTCTCGACATCGCCTGCCGCATTGACAAGGCTCCAGCGCACGTTGTCCACATCCTTGCCGACGAAGGTATAGGACTGGATGGTGTTGCCGAAGGCATCTTTCTGGATGTAGAGCTTTTCGGGCGCGCCCACGCTCCAGAACTTGACGGTTTGCCCGGCACCGGTTTGCGGCGTGAGCCATAGCGTTTGCAGTGCGTAGTGCAGCGGCTCGCTGTAGCGGTAATCGGTGACGTGCCGGACATGAAGTTTCATGGAGCCCCCACGTTCGCTCGCTTCGCGTAGCTCTCTGCCCCCCGAGGGGGCTGGCCTTGCTTGGGGCGGCCCGGCGCTGCGGCCGTGTTGCCTTCGGTTGAGAACTTCGCAATCAACCGATACATGAAACCATCAATTCGTGGCAGGCACGAGAAACTCGCGGCTCAGGTGGGCGCCGAGTTCATTCACGCGGTCAAGAAACTGGGTCAGGAAGGCATGCAGGCCATTGGCCAGGATTTCATCGATACGCGCGTACTGCAGGTCAGAACGCAGCTTGCCGGCGCGGCGGCTGGTTTCGCTGGACGCATCGCTGGTCACCATGGCCAGGTTGCTCATGACTTCATTGAGGCAGCCCAGCAGTGATCGCGGCATGTCTGCACGCAGGATCAGCAACTCGGCCACACGTTCGGGCTTGATGACATCACGGTAAACCTTGCGGTAGATTTCGAAGCCCGAGACGCTGCGCAGGATGGAACTCCAGTGGTAGAA
>JAZKHN010000109.1:0-9707 GCA_040385325.1 Pseudomonadota bacterium | reverse complement strand
TGTAGATGTGTTCGGTTTTGGCCAGCGCCGCCATCGCCGGCGTGGCCAGGTGGTAATCCAGCCGCCAGCCCACGTTCTTGGCATAGGCCTGGCCGCGGTTGCTCCACCAGGTGTAGGCCTCGTCGGTGGTGGTGGGCTGCAGCTTGCGGTAGACATCGACGACACCGCCGCCGGAAAGTTTGTCTGCAGCTGCGCTGGCTTCTTTTGCATCCTCGGCAGCTTCTTTCGCTTCTTCAAGGCGCAGCAATTCCGTCATCCAGGCCCGCTCTTCGGGCAGAAAACCGCTGTTCTTCCTGTTGCCCTTGAAGTTCTTCAGGTCGATTTCCTGGTGCGCGATGTTGATGTCGCCGCAGAGCACGAAGTCGCGGGTTTTTTTCAGGTTCAGCAGGTAAGGGTAGAACTCGGCCAGGAAGCGGAACTTGGCGGCCTGGCGCTCCTCGCCTGACGAGCCGCTGGGGAAGTAGGCGCTGATGATGGAGAGTTTGGGCAGGTTCTTGCGGCCCGGGCTGTCAAAACGCACTTCGACATATCGGCCTTCGGCGTCGAACTCGCTGGAGCCGTAACCGATGATGACGTCGCTGGGCTCGTGTTTTGTGTAGACAGCAACACCCGAGTAGCCTTTTTTCTCTGCAAAGTGAAAATGCCCCTTCAGTCCGGCCATTTCCTCAAAACGCTCGCTGATGTCGGCGGCCTGGGCCTTGAGTTCCTGCACGCAAATACAATCCGGCATGGATTTCGCAAGCCATTCTTCGAGGCCCTTGCTGGTCGCGGAACGGATGCCGTTGAGGTTCAGGCTGGTCAATTTAAACAAGGACATCTCCAATGAGCACCCCAACGGCAGCGCCAGGGCAAAAAAACAACGATGCAGTCCCGAAAGCTGACAGCCAGCTGGCACTTGAGTTTGTGCAGTTTGCGGTCGAGTCCGGGGTGCTGCGGTTTGGCGAGTTCAAGACCAAGGCCGGGCGACTGAGCCCCTATTTTTTCAACGCGGGCCTGTTCGACGACGGCGCCAAGCTGGGCCGCCTGGCGCAATTTTATGCGCAGCAACTGCTTATCGAAGAGAAGACCACGGGCCTGCAGTTCGACATGATTTTCGGGCCGGCCTACAAGGGCATCCCCCTCGCGGCGGCAGTGGCTGTGGAGCTGGCCAGACTGGGCCGCAACCTCCCGTTCGCCTACAACCGCAAGGAGGCCAAGGACCACGGCGAGGGCGGCTCGCTGGTCGGCGCGCCGGTCAGGGGCCGCGTGCTGATCATTGATGATGTGATGTCGGCCGGCACGGCGGCTCGCGAGTCAATTGCCATCATCAAGGCGGCGGGTGCCATCCCCCACGCGGTGGCGATTGCCCTGGACCGGCAGGAAAAGGCGACTGAAAACGGGCTTGACGTGAACTACAGCGCTGTGCAATATGTCACAAATCAGTTGGGCTTGCATGTGTGCGCAATTGCCCGCCTGACCGACTTGCTTCAGTATCTGGCAGCGCAAGGCGGCAACGAAGCCGCCAACGCGTCGCTGGGCGGTCATTACAAGGCGGTTTTGGCATACAGGGAACGTTACGGCGTTGAATGAGGCTTCAGGTGCTTTTTACTACAACCTTGTTTTTGACTTCCGCGTTGGCGGTGGGAATGCTGGCGTCAGGTGCCGCCATGGCGCAGGGCATTTACACCTGCGTGGACAGCAAGGGCCGAAAGATCACGTCTGACCGCCCGATCGCCGAGTGCATGGACCGCCCGCAGCAGGAAATCTCACCGACATCAGGCACAGTCAGGCGCGTCATTCAACCCCAGATGACGGCCGCCGAGCGGGTTGCTGCCGAAGAGAAGGAAAAAGCCGGTGCCGAGGTTCGCGCCCAGGCGGCAGAAGAAAAAAAACGCGAAAAGGCCTTGCTGCAGCGCTACCCCAACAAATCAGCGCATGACAAGGAACGCAGCCTGGCGCTGGTGCAGGTCGAGGAAGCCATCAAAACGGCTGCCAAACGTATCCAGGAACTCACCGAGCAGCGCAAGGCCATCAATGCCGATCTGGAGTTCTACAACAAGGATCCGGGCCGTGCACCGCCTTCACTGCGACGCAGGGTGGACGAAAACGAGATGAGCATCACGTCGCAGAAACGTTTTATTGCCGACCAGGAAGGCGAGAAAAAACGCGTCAACGCACGCTTTGACGAAGAGCTTGGCAGGCTCAAGCCCCTGTGGGCTGCATCGAGCGTGCCTGCGGCGGCTGCAGCTGCCAGATACTGAACGGCTGATTGCCGGGCGTTTGCCAGCCGGCAGGACCCGGCTGAATGCCGTCTTCCGCTGCCTTGCCGATACCCGGTGTCAGTCCACCTGGACTTTGGCCTTTTTCACCACATCGGTCCATTTTGCGATGTCCCTGCGGGTGTAGGCGTCGAAACCCTCGGGTGTCGAACTGGTGGCATCGGTGCCCAGGGTCTTGAGGATGTCGAGGTAGGCAGGGTCTTTCGCCAGGCGAACCGTTTCAGCGTTCAGGATGGCGATGATGGACTTCGGTGTGGCCAGCGGCGCAGACAGGCCCGTCCACGAGCTGGTGTCAAAACCGGGCAGGCCTGATTCGGCAATGGTCGGCACATCCGGCGCCGCTGACGAGCGCCTGCCCGAGGTCACAGCCAGCGCGGTCAGCTTGCCGCCGCGTACCTGGGCCAGAGCGTTGGGAATGGTCTCCAGCATCATCGAGACCTGGCCCGAGATCAGGTCTGGCATGGCCGCGCTACCGCCTTTGTAGGGCACGTGAACCATGTCAATACCTGCGGAAATCTGGAACAGTTCGCCAAACAGGTGGGATGCCGATCCGTTGCCGGCCGACGCAAAATTGAGCTGGCGAGGGTTGGCTTTGGCATAGGCGATGAGCTCGCCCACAGTTTTGGCTGGCACCTTGGGGTTGATGAGCAGGATGTTGGGCAATGTGTGCAGCAGGCCGACAGGCGCCAGGTCTTTCACCGGGTCGATTTTGCGCGCCGGGTACAGCGCAGGACCAATGCTGTGCGTGCCATTGGTGGCAAACAGCAGGGTGTAGCCATCGGCGGGTGACTGGGCGACTGCTTCCATGGCTATCACGCCGCCCGCGCCTGGTTTGTTTTCGACAATGACCGTGCCCTTGAGTCCTTCGGCCATGGTGCGTGCCACGGCGCGCGCCAGCAGGTCCGACGAGCCGCCGGCTGCAAACGGCACGACGATGCGTATCGGTTTGCCCGGAAAGGCCTGCGCAGTGGCAAGCTGCGGTGCAGCCAGTGTTGTGGTCGCCACGGCGATGGCGGCAATGATTCGGGACAGCGGTTTCTTCATGAGGGGCTCCAGGCGTTGGGATGCATCAACCGATGCAAGTTTCGCTCCACGCCATGCATCTGCAAGCGGGTTTCTGCCCTTTGCGGCTGCATGGCTGGTTGTGTGCCTCACTAGCAGTTATGCCACCGGCGCATATGACGCCCGGGCTGCCGTGTTAATGTGCGGAACACTGTGGAACTCAGCCAACTCAACTATTTTGTACAGGTCGCCGCGCACGGCAGTTTTTCCCGTGCGGCTGCGGTGCTGGAGGTGACCCAGCCTTTCCTCAGCCGGCAGATTCGCCGCCTCGAAGTCGAGCTGCACCGGCACCTGTTCTATCGGCACGGCCGCGGGATCTCGCTCACCGACGATGGCCAGAACTTCCTGCTGATCGCCAAAAGCGTGCTGCACCAGCTGGAGCTGGCGACCCAGGTCAGGGCGGCCAGCGAGACCGAATTAACCGGGCGTTTCGTGCTGGGGCTGACGCCCTCGCTGGCGCGCATCCTCACGGTGCCGCTGGTGCGTGCGTTCACCGCCCGTTTCCCTATGGCGCAGCTGTCGATTGTGGAGGGCCTGTCGCGCAGCCTGCACGAAATGATTCTGGTGGAGCGTGTTGATGCCGCCGTGCTTCATGACCAGGCGCCCTCTTCGCTGATCAACATCGAGCCGGTGCTGGTCGACACCCTGTGCCTGATTGCCCCCATGGGAAAGTCCGAAGGAGCGGAGGGTGGGCGAACGTCCATCACGTTTGATGAGCTGGCAACGCTCCCCATGATTTTTCCGAGTGCGCCACATCCGCTGCGCTCCATCGTCGAGGCGCAGGCGACCAAAGCCGGGGTCAAGCTCAACGTCGCGCACGACATCGACGGTGTCGAGACGATTCTCGAGCTGGTTCAGGAGGGCTTTGGGCACACCGTGGCTTCGGCAATTGTGCTGAAAGCCGGCCACTGGTCACAGACACTTTCGGCCATTCCGGTCACAGAGCCTGCGATCACAACCACACTCTCCCTGGCCACATCACTGCGGCACCGGCCCACGGCGCTGCACAGCATCACCCTGGACATCATTCGCGAGCTGTTTGGCCGGCTTGTGCCGCGCGGCCTGTAGGCTTCGCTAGCCGGGGATGGGCGCGGCCGTGCCCTCGATCTGCACACGAAAGCCGGAGCGGACGGCAGGCCAGTAGTCCCAGATCGCCTTGTGGTGGGCCGAGCGGTTGTCCCAGAAGGCAATCGAGTGTGCGCGCCAGCGAAAGCGGCATGTCCATTCCATGCGGCCGCAATGGTCATACAGGAACTGCAGGATGTGCCGGCTTTCCTCGCGCGGAATGTCATTGATGTGCGAGGTGAAGTCGGTGTTCACGTAAATGAGTTTTCGGCCGGTCTCTGGATGCTGCGTGATCACAGGGTGCACGGAAACCGGTGTGCCTGGCCCGAAGACACGGGTGCCGTCATGGGTCGCCGTCAGGCCGTCCAGGTACTGTTTCATTTTGGGTGACAGCGCATCGTAGGCAGCGTACATGCTGGCAAACATGGTGTCGCCGCCACCATCAGGCGGTACCGTGTGGTTGTAGAGCATGCTGCCCAGCGGCGGTATGGCCGCGCAGGACTGGTCGCTGTGCCAGTTTTCTCCAGAGATGCGTTTGGACGTTTCGTCGTAATGAAAGCGCCGTACCAGCGGGTTGTCAGTGGACTTGCTGATGGTGTTGACACCGACGTGCTTGCCGAGCGGGCCGAAGTAGCTCGCCACGCGGATCTGGTCTTCAAAGCTGATTTTCTGCTCACGGAAGAAGATCACCTGGCGTTCAAGGAAGGCGCGTTTGAGCTCCGCCACTTCTGCATCCGACAGCGGCCTGGTGAGGTCAATGTTGCCGATTTCTGCGCCTATGTGCGGCGACAGCGGCGTGACGGTGATGTGCTGGTACGGGGTCATGCGGGCTCCTGAACGGGTGTTGCCAAATTCTAGGAGCGGGGTGCCGGATGGCCTAGCCTTGCGACCGACTACTAGGTATGCAGTGGGTGCATGGCTTGAGGGCGCCCTCGGTGATGGGCAGCGACCGTCTGGCCGCCGTGGCGTCGCTGTTTCAGCCCAGCTTTTTCTTCAGCAGTTCGTTGACCTGCGCCGGGTTGGCCTTGCCCTTGGTGGCCTTCATGGCCTGGCCGACCAGGGCGTTCATGGCCTTTGCGTTGCCAGCCTTGACCTCTTCGACGTTCTTCGCGTTCGCAGCGAGAACGTCGTCGATGATTTTTTCGAGCTCGCCGCTGTCGTTCATCTGCCTGAGGCCCTTGGCCTCGATGAGGGCATCGACATCGCTGCCATCGCCTGTCCAGAGGGCATCGAACACCTGTCTGGCAGCGTTGTTGGAGATGGTGCCGTCAGCGACACGGGTGATCAGGCGGGCCAGTTGCGCCTCGCTGACCGTGGACGACTCGATCGGCTTTTCTTCGGTGTTCAGGCGGCGCGACAACTCTCCCATGACCCAGTTGCTGGCCAGCTTGGGCTGCTTGCTGGCACCTGCAACGGCTTCAAAATATGCTGCGGTGGCTTTGCTTTGAGTCAGCTGGCCGGCATCGTATTCAGGCAGTCCGTAGTCGGCCACAAAACGCGCAGCCATTACACGCGGCAACTCCGACATTTCAGATCGCGTCTTCTCGACCCAGTCGCGTCCGATCACCAGCGGCGGGAGATCGGGGTCCGGAAAGTAACGGTAGTCGGCCGCATCTTCCTTGGTGCGCATCGAACGCGTCTCGCCCGTGTCCGGGTCAAACAGCACGGTCGCCTGCTCAATCGCCTTGCCGTCTTCAATCTGTTCGATCTGCCAGCGGACTTCAAAATCAATCGCCTGCTGCATGAACCTGAAGCTGTTCAGGTTCTTGATTTCCCGGCGTGTGCCCAGGGGCGCGCCTGGCTTGCGCACCGATACGTTGGCGTCGCAACGGAAGCTGCCTTCCTGCATGTTGCCGTCGCAAATGCCTATCCAGGTCACGATCTTGTGCAGTTCTTTGGCGTAAGCAACCGCTTCTGCAGACGAACGCATGTCGGGCTCGGTGACGATCTCCAGCAGCGGCGTGCCGGCGCGGTTCAGGTCTATGCCGCTCATGCCGATGAAATCTTCATGCAGCGATTTGCCTGCATCTTCTTCAAGATGCGCGCGCACCAGCCGCACTGCCTTCTTCTCGCCATCGAGAAAAAACTCGACGCTGCCGCCCTGCACAACGGGGATCTCGAACTGGCTGATCTGGTAGCCCTTGGGCAGGTCGGGGTAAAAATAATTCTTGCGCGCGAACACGCTGCTCTCGGCAATGTGCGCACCGACGGCCAGGCCAAACTCGATGGCGCGCTGGACGGCGCCCTTGTTCATGACCGGCAGCGCGCCTGGCAGTGCAAAGTCAACCGCCGACGCGTTGGTGTTGGGTTCGGCGCCGAACGATGTTGAGGCGCGGCTGAAGATTTTTGATTGCGTGGTCAGCTGGGTGTGGGTCTCGAAGCCGATGATGACTTCATAGCCCTGCACCAGCGGCCCGGTCGGCCGGCCGACCTGCATCTGGGCAAAGGGGTTCGCGATGGTTGGGGTCTGGCTCATGTCAAATCACTCAAATGCCTGGGGCTTGCGCTGGTGCCAGTCGGTTGCCAGCTGGAACTGATGGGCCGTGCCCAGCAGTTGCGCTTCCTTGAAGTAGTTGCCTATCAGCTGCAGGCCGACGGGCATGCCGTGCGCGCCAAAGCCTGCCGGCACGCTCATGCCGGGCAGGCCGGCAAGGCTGGATGACAGGGTGTAGATATCGGCCAGGTAATTGGCAACGGGGTCGTTTGAGTTCTCGCCGATATTCCAGGCGACGGTGGGTGAGACCGGGCCGGCAATGATGTCGCACTGCTTGAAAGCCTTCTGGAAATCCTCTGCAATCAGGCGCCGGATTTTTTGCGCCTTGAGGTAGTAGGCGTCGTAGTAGCCGTGCGACAGCACATAGGTACCAATCATGATGCGGCGCGTGGCCTCGTCACCAAAACCTTCGGAGCGCGACTTCTTGTACATGTCGGTCAGGCCGCTGTAGTTTGCAGCGCGGTGGCCGTAACGTACGCCGTCGAAACGGCTCAGGTTGCTGCTGGCCTCGGCAGGCGCGATCACGTAATACACAGGAATCGACAGCTCGGTCAGCGGCAGATCCACATCGACCAGTGTGGCGCCCAGCTTCTCAAATTCAGCCAGCGCGCCGCGCACGGCCTTGATGACATCATCTGCACAGCCGGCGCCAAAGAACTGCCTGGGCAAACCGATGCGCAGGCCCCTTAACGGCGTGGCACTGATGGCACTTGCAGGCAATTCTTCGGCGTAATTTGTGACCGGCAGGTCCAGTGATGTGGAGTCGCGGTCCAGGTCGGGGCCGGCCATGGCTGAGAGCAGCAGGGCGCAATCGAGCGCGCTGCGCGCCATGGGGCCGGCCTGGTCCAGGCTGGAGGCATAAGCCACCATGCCGTAACGCGAGCAGCGGCCATAGGTGGGCTTGATGCCGGTGATACCGGTCAGCGAAGCGGGCTGGCGAATCGATCCGCCGGTGTCCGTGCCCGTGGCCGCGGGCACCAGTCCGGCGGCAATGGCAGCAGCAGAGCCACCCGACGAGCCGCCCGGAATGCGGGTGATGTCCCATGGGTTCTGCACAGGTTTGTAGGCACTGTTTTCATTGCCCGAGCCCATGGCGAATTCATCGCAGTTGAGCTTGCCCAACGTGACCATGCCGGCGCTTGCGAGCTTGTCTACGACGGTGGCGTCAAAGGGGCTTCGGTAGTTCTCCAGCATTTTCGAGCCGGCCGTTGTCGGGAAGTCGCGCGTGACAAACACGTCCTTGTGCGCCATCGGCACACCGAGCAGCGGGGTACCGTCACCGGAGGCGATGCGCGCATCGGCGGCCCTGGCCTGCGCAAGCGACACCTCGCTGTCGGTCGCGAGGAAAGCGCCCAGCGCGTCCTGCGCCTTGATGCGAGACAGGAAATGCTGAGTCACCTCGACGCTGGAAACCTCTTTGGCGGCGAGTTTGGCGGAGAGCTCTGCGACGCCCAGGTCATGCAGGCTGGCGCTCATTCGATCACCTTTGGGACCAAAAACAGGCCGCGTTCGACAGCCGGTGCGCTGACCTGGCTGGCCTCACGCTGGTTGGACTCACTGGCGACGTCGTCGCGCAGGCGCAGAGCGACATCGCCCAGCACTGCCGCTGGGTGGGCCAGCGGCTCGACGCCGTCGGTGTTGACGGCGTCCATCTGCTCGACCAGCGCAAAAAAGCCGTTGAGCTGGGTCAGCACACGCTCGGTTTCGTCGGGGCGCAATTCAAGCCGCGCCAGATTGGCGACTCGTGCAATTTCCTGGGGTGTCAGTGCCATGAATAAATGAGCTGAAAAATCGAGCTGAAACGGGGTGTAAATAAGGGGCAATGCGCCTGATAATGGCCATTGGCGAAAAGGGGATGCGTTATTATCCCGCCTTTGGTGTGAAATCAGGGCGGGATGCACTCTTTAGGCGTTTTTTAAACCGGTTTTCCCGCGTCCTCTCCCTAACCCGTCATCGATCAATCAAAAAAGGCGATAGGGCAACGAAGTTTGCCCATGCCCCAACCGGACTTCTGAACATGTTTGAAGCATTCCGTCGGTACTTCTCCACCGACCTGGCCATTGACCTCGGCACTGCCAACACCCTGATTTATGTAAGAGACCGCGGCATCGTCCTTGACGAGCCCTCAGTGGTCGCCATCCGCCACGAAGGCGGCCCGCAAGGCAAAAAAACCATTCAGGCCGTGGGCCATGAAGCCAAGGCCATGCTGGGCAAGGTGCCCGGCAACATCGAGGCGATCCGCCCGATGAAAGACGGCGTGATTGCCGACTTCACTGTCACCGAGCAGATGCTCAAGCAGTTCATCAAGATGGTTCACCCGCGCAGCTTCTTCAAGCCCAGCCCGCGCATCATCATCTGCGTACCCTGCGGTTCCACCCAGGTCGAGCGTCGCGCAATTCGCGAGAGCGCACTGGGCGCTGGCGCTTCCGACGTGTATCTGATTGAAGAACCCATGGCGGCTGCCATCGGCGCCGGCCTGCCGGTGAGCGAAGCCAGCGGCTCCATGGTGGTGGACATCGGCGGCGGCACGACCGAAGTCGGCGTCATCTCGCTGGGCGGCATGGTCTACAAGGGCAGCGTCCGTGTGGGCGGTGACCGTTTTGACGAAGCCATCATCAACTACATACGCCGCAACTACGGCATGCTGATTGGCGAGCCTACCGCTGAAGCCATCAAGAAAAACATCGGTTCTGCTTTCCCGGGCTCTGAAGTCAAGGAAATGGAAGTCAAGGGACGAAACCTCTCTGAAGGCGTGCCGCGCAGCTTCACGATCTCGAGCAACGAAATCCTGGAAGCCCTGACCGACCCGCTCAACAACATCGTCAGCG
>JAZKHN010000108.1:48094-49353 GCA_040385325.1 Pseudomonadota bacterium | reverse complement strand
TCCTGGCTGTGGGCGCGCAGCAGCGGCAGGGGCTCATCACCTGCGCCCATCATGCGCAGCAGGGCCGGGCGCACCAGCGACAGAAAGGTCACCATCACGGCAACCGGGTTGCCGGGCAACCCGAACAACACCGTATCGCCAATACGTCCCACCGCAAACGGTCGGCCTGGCCGCATGGCAATGCGCCAGAAGACCACATCGCCAAGCTTGCGCATCATGCCCTTGGTGAAATCGGCCTCACCCACACTGACGCCTCCGCTGCTGATGATGACGTCGGCCTGTGCCGCTGCATTGCGAAACGCAGCTTCCAGCGCCACCGGGTCATCGCGCACCACGCCGCACTCGATGACCTCACACCCCAGGCGGTCCAGAAGGCTGGTGACGGTGTAACGGTTGCTGTCATACACAGCGCCCTCACGCATGGCTTCGCCGGGAGACAACACCTCGTCGCCGGTAGACATACAGGCCACCCTCAGGCGGCGGTACACAGGCAGGGTCTCGACGCCCAGGCTGGCGGCCAGGCCAATCGCTGCGGGCGACAGCCGCTGCCCCCGGGAAAGCGCCACACCACCCAGCTTTAAATCCTCACCGCGCAGGCGCCGGTTGTCGCCCGCGCCGAACAGGCCTGCCGGTATGTGGACGGTGTCTCCATCCACGCGCACCAGTTCGTGCGGCACCACGGTGTCCAGCCCCGCAGGAAGTATTGCCCCGGTCATCACCTTGAGGCATTGCCCGGCATCGACGCTGCCTGTCCAGGCCTTGCCGGCCAGGGCGGTGCCCACGCTGCGAAGGCTTAGTGGGCCGCCATGCTTTAGCGCAGCGCCGTCAAAAGCGAAACCGTCCATGGCGGAGTTGTCATGCGCTGGCACGTCCATGCCGGACACGAGGTCTGCAGCCAGCACCCGGCCCTGGCACTCGCGCAGCGGCAGTGTCACCACACCATCGACGGGTTCGACGAGGCGGTGAATAAACGCATTGGCGTCATCCATATTCAGGGCCTGCGGGTCATAACCCTGCAGGGAACGTGCGATGTCTTCAAGCGGGATCATGTGTTTATGTGTTTTCCAGCGAACGGAGTTCGTCCAGGGTATTGGCATTGGCAAATGCCTTGCGGTCGTCATCAGCGGTATTGAACGGGACATGCACTACCCGGTGCTGCGCCGTCCACGCATCAATTTTGCGCCCGCCTGAAGCCAGAAAGGCCGAAAGGCTCTCGTGCAGGCTGGCCTTCATCAGGCAAAAAACCGGCTGGCTGCGCA
>JAZKHN010000108.1:25426-47994 GCA_040385325.1 Pseudomonadota bacterium | reverse complement strand
AGCGGCTTGCCGCGAAACGGCTGCAGCCCCTTGTCCACGCCTCCCATGCGCGCGCCGCGCCCGCCGGCCAGGACCAGCGCCGTGATGTCGTCTATCCCTGCACCCTTCGCAAGTGGCGGAGCAGACGAGGTCAATGAAGTCGCGGGCAGATCAGGGCTTGGCATTGGGGAAGAATAACTGCTCCCCGCCTATCTTGTAACTGGCGATCACCGCCTGCCCTGCGGGTGAAGTGACCCAGTCGACAAAGCGGTTGGCTCCTGCGGCGTTGACATGCGGATGTCTGGCCGGGTTGACCGGCAGCACGCCGTACTGGTTGAACAGCTTTCCGTCGCCCTCTACCAGCACAGCCAGGCCGGCACGGTTGCGGAAATTAAGCCATGTTCCGCGGTCGGTCAGCACATAGGCGCCTGTCGAGGCCGCAATGTTGAGCGCGGGCCCCATGCCGCAGCCGCACTCGCGATAGCCGGCGATCTTCGAGACATCCAGATCGGCCTGCTTCCAGTAGCGCAACTCGGCCACATGGGTTCCACTGCGGTCGCCACGGGACACAAATGGCGCCGCGCCGGCTGCCGCCTTGCGCAGGGCGGCAACGATGTCCTTGCCGCGCACACCGGAGGGGTCAGCCGCAGGGCCGACCAGCACAAAATCGTTGTACATGACGGCCATGCGTTTTGTCGCAAAACCGTCTGCTACCAGTTTTTCTTCAGCCGCCTGGTCGTGCACAAAGAGCACATCTGCATCGCCCCTGCGACCCATGTCAATCGCCTGGCCGGTACCGACGGCGACCACCTTTACGTCCATGCCGCTGGCCGCCTTGAAGGCCGGCAGCAAATGGGCAAACAGGCCCGACTGTTCTGTGGAGGTCGTCGACGCCATCAGCAGCGGCTGGGAAAACACAGCGCTGGAGGCCACTAGCAACACCGCGCCCAGTACTTTGGTGGCCAGCACGGAAAACGGTCTTTGATGGCAGGTATTCATGTCGTCAACTCTCCTTTTAAAAAATGGGCCGCAGCGGCTGAATCGGCCTGCAGGCGTGCGTGGTCAAAAAAGTCTGCCACTGGCAAATCTGCAAGCAGGTGGCCCTGCTCCAGGTAAATCACGCGCGTAGCCAGGCGCTTGACCTGACCCAGGTTGTGGCTGGCAAAAACAATGGTGCCGCCATAAGACTGCACCACACCTTCGACCAGCCGCTTGGAATGCGGGTCCAGGCTGGCCGTGGGTTCATCCAGCAACAAGGCCTGGGGGTCAAGTGCCAGCGCCCGCGCGAGGGCTGCACGCTGGGTTTGCCCGACGGACAACTGCCGGCCGCTGCGCGCCGCGATGTCTTCAAGCTCTGCCCGGGCAAGTGCCTGCAATGCCGCCTGGCGGGCGGCCCCCCATCGGGAGCCATGCAACCACAGGGCCAGTGCCAGATTGTTTTGCACAGACAGGCGGAGCAACACCGGAGTCTGGAACAGCATGGCCTGTTGCAGGCCCTGCTGCCTCTGTACGGCGCCTGATGTGGGTGCAAGCAGCCCATGAAGTACGCGCAGCAAGGTGGACTTGCCGCTGCCGTTGGCGCCCACCAGTGCCACACGTTCGCCCGCTTCAATCTGCAGCGAAACGTCCGCAAGGGCAGGTGGTGCGTCGTGCCCCGCGGATAGCACAACCCGCACCTTGTCCAGCCGGTATAGGGGGCTCATCGCCTCGCCCTTGCAATGGACGATGTAACAGACGCATTCAGCGGTGACACCAGTGCGCTGAACCAGACACGCAATCCCCAGATCAACAACTGCAGGGCGAGCACCACAAGCAGCAGTACAAGGCCCAGGCCCATGGCCAGCGGAAGATCGCCCTTGCTGGTTTCCAGTGCAATGGCCGTGGTCATCACACGGGTAAAGCCGTCGATGTTGCCACCCACAATCATGACCGCACCCACCTCCGAAACGGCACGACCGAAGGCCGCAAGCGCAACCGTCAACAAGGCACTACGCTCATCCCAGGCCAGCAGCAAACCTGTCAGGCGCGGGCCGGCGCCCAGCGACCTGAACTGTTCACCGTGCGACACATGCGCATCTTCCACCACCTGCCGCACCAGGGCGATCACTACAGGCAGGACGAGGATGACCTGCGCCAGCAGCATGGCCTTGAACGAATACAGCCAGCCCAGAAAACCCAGAGGCCCCGAGCGCGACAGCAACAGATAGACCAGCAAGCCCACGACTACGGAGGGCAGGGAGAGCAGTGTGTTCAGCACCGCGAGCAACACCTCGCGTCCGGCGAACCGCCTGACCGCCAGCCAGGAACCCAGAATACATCCGAGCACAAAGGCGATACCACTGGCACTGGCGCTCAAGGCCAGCGAACGCGTCACGATGGACAGCAGGACCGGGTCTGCAGACGCCACCAGCTGCCAGGCGGCCTGCGCGCTGTCGCCCAGAGAACTCAAACCCCAGCCTGTGCCACGCTTGTGGCAACCGCAATGTCCAGCTTCAACCGGTGCGGTGCGCTGAAACAGAGAAACCGTTTGTTAAGCGCTCGTCCTATGGCGCAAAGACCAAGCTCCTGCGCAACAGCATGGCCCATCTGGGTGATGCCACTGCGGGAGATGACGACCGCGATCCCCATCTGAGCGGCCTTCATCACCATTTCGCTGGTGAGCCGTCCGGTGGTGTAGAACACCAGGCCAGCCCTGTCCATGGCGGCGTCGCCGGATGACTGCAAAGCCATCCAGCCCGCAATTGAATCTATGGCGTTGTGCCGGCCCACGTCTTCCACAAACAGCAGTGGCTCCTCACCACGGAACAGCGCGCAACCGTGCACGGAACCAGCCGACTTGTAGGTGCTGTCCTTGATGCGCATGGTGTTCACGATGGAATAGACCTCTGACTGCGTGACAGCTGTAGGTGGCAGCACCACGCCCTCAATGTGTGCCATGACTTCACCGAAAAGACTGCCCTGGCCACAGCCGGTGGTCACCACCCGGCGGGACGTTTTTTCTGCGATATCGGTGATGCCCTCCCTGGTCTTCACCGCCACGGCACCTACATCCCAATCGACAGTGATGGACGCGACGTCACCCGCGTCATCAATCAGCCGCTGGTTCAGGAGGTAACCCAGCGTCAGCCACTCAGGGCGGGAACCCAACGTCATGAGGGTCACCAGTTCGCGCCGGTCGACGTAAACCGTCAGGGGCCGCTCGGCAGGGATGTCGATCTGCTGCAGTTGCCCCGATTCGTCCACCACCTCAATGGCATGCGTGAGCGGTGCACGTGCCTCGGTCAGGAAGGGAAGTTCTCTGGGCATGAAGGTATCAGAGTGCCTGCGCTGCGCTGGTGCCGTAACCCATTTTGAGCGCGGGTGTCCCGCCGCGGCGTATGGCTACCGCACAGTACTTGAATTCAGGGATCTTCCCGAACGGGTCGAGCGCGGCGTTGGTCATCAGGTTGGCCGCCGCTTCGTAATAGGCAAAGGGAATGAACACCGCCCCGCGCGGTGTTCCATCGTCGCGCCGCACATGGATGGCCACGCGCCCGCGCCGCGACTCAACGGTGATCACGTCGCCCTGCTCCAGACCCATGGCATTCAGGTCATCGCCGCACATCGAGGCCGTGGCCATCGGTTCGATGGCATCCAGTACCGAGGCGCGCCGGGTCATGCTGCCGGTGTGCCAATGCTCAAGCTGGCGGCCGGTAATCAGGACAAACGGAAAGTCCGCATCCGGCCTTTCATTGGCGGGAATGATGTCCGCGGGCACCAGGTGCACACGTCCGTCACTGGTGGGAAACCTGTCGATGAACACAGTCGGTGAGCCCGGGTCTTCGGCGCTCAGGCAGGGATAGGTCACGCTGGATTCGCGCTGCAGGCGTTCCCACGTGATTCCCGAGATGGCCGCATGCATGGCCTGGCGCATTTCCTCATAGACCGCAGCGACGCCATCACTTTCCCCGGGGTAATCCCAGTGCAGCCCCATGCCGCGGGCAATCTGCTGAAGTATCCACAGGTCAGGTTTTGCCTGGCCGGGCGGGTCAATCGCTTTTTTGCCCAGTTGCACCATGCGGTCGGTATTGCTGACGGTGCCATCTTTTTCAGGCCAGGCGGTCGCAGGCAACACCACATCAGCCAGCCACGCCGTCTCCGTCATGAAGATGTCCTGCACCACGAGATGATCAAGGCTTGCCAGCGCGTGCCGTGCATGATTGAGATCGGGGTCACTCATGGCAGGGTTCTCGCCCATGATGTACATGCCGCGTATCTTGTGCGGATCGCTGTCGGGTGCCAGCGCCTTGTGCATGATCTCCACCACTGTGTAACCAGGCTTGTCATCAAGCGTCGTGCCCCAGAAGTTTTCAAACCACTGGTGTACGCCTGCGTTGTCCACACGCTGGTAATTCGGGAACATCATCGGGATCAAGCCTGCATCGCTTGCGCCCTGCACATTGTTCTGCCCACGCAGGGGGTGCAGCCCGGAGCCGGGCTTGCCGATCTGGCCGGTCACCGTCACCAGCGCAATCAGGCAACGCGCGTTGTCTGTGCCATGCACATGCTGGCTGATGCCCATGCCCCACAGAATCATCGCCCCTTTGGCGCTGGCAAATGCGCGTGCCACCTCGCGCAGGGTTTTTGCAGGAATGCCGCAGATGGGTTCCATGGCTTCCGGGCTGTAACCCTTGACGTTCTCCCGCAGGGCTTCGTAGTTGCTGGCGCGGTCACGGATGAATGCCTGGTCTGTCAGGCCCTCTTCAATCACCGTGTGGATCAGCGCATTGAGCATGGCCACGTCGGTGTCGGCCTTGAACTGCAGGGTGCGCCAGGCATGTTTGCCGATGTCGGTAATGCGGGGGTCAGCCAGCACGATTCGGGCGCCTTTTTTGGCTGCATTCTTCATCCACGTCGCCGCCACCGGGTGGTTCGACGTAGGGTTGGAGCCGATCACAAAAATCAGGTCCGAGTGCTCCACGTCGTTGACCTGGTTGCTCACCGCGCCTGAGCCCACGCCTTCAAGCAGGGCCGCCACGCTGCTGGCATGGCACAAGCGCGTGCAGTGGTCGACGTTGTTGCTGCCGAAGCCGGTACGCACCAGCTTCTGGAACAGGTAGGCCTCTTCGTTGCTGCCTTTCGCAGAGCCAAACCCGGCCAGTGCCTTCTTGCCATGTGTGTCGCGCAAGCCGCTGAGCTTGCCCGATGTCAGCGCCAGCGCTTCTTCCCAGGTGGCTTCGCGGAAAACATCCGACCAGTGCGCGGTGTCACGGTTGAGCTTGTCCAGCAGTTCCGGGGCCTTTGGTACGTCGGCCTTGCGGATCAGTGGGACCGTCAGGCGCTGCGGGCTGTGCGCATAGTCAAAACCGAAACGTCCCTTGACACACAGCCGGCTGTGGTTGGCCGGACCGTCGCGCCCATCGACGCTCACAATCTCGTTGCCCTTCACGTTATAGGTCAGCAGGCAACCCACACCGCAGAACGGGCAGACGGAGTCGACTTTTTTGTCTACAGACTGTGTTCCCACCTGGGTCTTTGGCATCAATGCACCGGTCGGGCAGGCCTGTACACATTCGCCGCAGGCCACGCAGGTGCTGTCGCCCATGGGGTCGTTCAGGTCGAATACGATCTCGCTGTGCGAGCCGCGCATGGCATAACCGATCACGTCGTTGACCTGTTCTTCGCGGCAGGCGCGTACACAGCGGTTGCACTGGATACAGGCGTCAAGATTGACTGCCATGGCCGGATGGCTCATGTCGGCAACCGGCTGTTCGCGGCGCAGGGCCTTGAGCGCCGGGCGCACCGACACGTCCATGCGCGCAGCCCACTGGCTCAGTTCACCGTGCTGGAGCGCGTCGTCGGTTTTGCCATCACCGTCATTCCACTTGTAACCTTTATCGGGCATGTCAGAGAGCAGCATTTCAAGCACCATCTTCTGGCTCTTGAGGGCGCGCTCACTGTTGGCCTGCACCTCCATGCCCGCGGTGGCGTTACGGCAGCAACTGGGCGCCAGCGTACGCTCACCCTTGATCTCAACCACGCAGGCGCGGCAGTTGCCGTCGGGCCGCAGTCCGTCCTTGTAGCAAAGGTGCGGAATGTCAATGCCATGACGCTTCGCAGCCTTGAAGATGGTCTCGCCTTCAAATGCGTGAATGGTTTTCTCGTCCAGCTTGAACGACACCGTCTGTGGCGTTACTTCTGCAAGTTTGGCAATAGCGTTCATGTCATGCCACCTCGTGGGCAAAATATTTCTGAACACAACGCACAGGGTTGGGCGCAGCCTGCCCCAATCCGCAAATGGACGCGTCGGTCATCACGATGTTCAGGTCTTCCAGGGTGTCGTTGTCCCAGACCGGCGATGCCATGAGCGCGACGGCCTTGGCTGTGCCAACACGGCAGGGCGTACATTGACCACAGCTTTCGTGTGCGTAAAACCGCATCATGTTCAGGGCTGCATCGCGGGCCTTGTCGTGCTGGCTCAATACGATCACTGCGGCAGACCCGATAAAGCCACCATGCGGTTGCAGGGTGTCGAAGTCCAGGGGCACATCCGACAGGCTTGCCGGGAAAATCCCGCCTGATGCGCCGCCGGGCAAATAGGCATACAGCGCATGGCCATCCTGCATGCCGCCGCAGTACTCCTCAATCAATTCAGCCACCGAGATGCCGGCAGGCGCCAGCTTGACGCCGGGAAACTTCACACGCCCGCTCACACTGTAGGAGCGCAAACCCTTGCGCCCGTTACGCCCAAAGCTGGTGAACCAGCTTGCGCCCTTTTCAACAATGTCACGCACCCAGTAAAGGGTTTCAAAGTTGTGTTCCAGCGTAGGCCGGCCGAACAGGCCGACCTCTGCGATGTAAGGCGGCCGCATGCGTGGCTCACCGCGCTTGCCTTCAATACTCTCGATCATTGCGGACTCTTCTCCGCAGATGTAGGCACCGGCGCCACGTCGCAACTCCAGTGTCGGCAAACCGGGATACGGCGGGTTGGCCTGCAGCTTCGCGATCTCCGTCTCAAGAATTGCGCGGCAGCCGTGGTATTCATCGCGCAGGTAGATATAGCAGGCAGCCGTACCTACCACCTGCGCAGCAACCAGCACGCCTTCCAGAAACCGGTGCGGATCACGCTCCAGGTAGGTACGGTCCTTGAAGGTACCAGGCTCGCCTTCATCGATGTTCACCGCCATCAGGCGCGGAGCCGCCTGGTCGCGCACGATGCGCCACTTGCGTCCCGCCGGAAACCCGGCGCCGCCGAGGCCCCGCAGGCCAGAATCCTCCATGGCGCGAATGACGCCTTCAACGTCCTGACTTCCACTGGCCAACGCTGTGGCGAGCGCGTAACCGCCACCGGCCCTGTAGGTCTCATAGCCGGCATATCCCGGTGCTACCTCAACGGCGTGCGGATAAGGTGAGACAGCTCTTTCGGCATGACCGGACGCGATGAATTCGATGGCCGGCGATGCAGCGGGGTGAACCGTCAAGGCCTGGGCGACGGCCGCAAGTACAGACTCCGTCGTCGCCGCCGGCACCGGATGCTGATGCACCACCACGGCTGGTGCCTGTTCGCAACGCCCTATGCAGGGTGCGGCTATCACCCGTACATCGCCGGTGCCCAGCAATTCCGGCAACCGCGCCAGCAGGTTCTGCGCACCGGCCATCTCGCAACTCAACCCATCACACACCCGCACCGTCAGCTGCGCCACTGTTTCGTCACCCCTGACCACCTCGAAGTGGTGATAGAAGGTGGCGACCTCGTAGACCTCTGCCATCGGAATGTTCATCTCTTTGGCAAGGGCCACAAGATGCCTGTCATGAAGGCAACGGTAGGCATCATTGATTTTGTGCAGGTGTTCGATCAACAGGTCACGCCTGTGCGGGGCTTGTCCCACCAGAGCCCGGACCTGCTCTATCGAAGCATCGTCCGCCTGCCTGCCCTTGAGTTTGCTTTTGCGGCGGATGCGATCACGCATGTCCTCCAGCGTGGCAAGTGCCACCACTGGAACATTGGAGACGAGAGCGGGTGAAGCCATGAATATCCTGTTGTGTCGGTCTGGTCAGGCGAAGAACTTGGCCACGCTTTGCAGCGTACGGTAAACGCCCCAGGCCAGCGGAATGCCCACTGCCAGCCACGCAAAGGCAACGAGCACAGGGCTCACGCTATCTGCGCCACCAGCGGTACGGTGAACTTCCGATGCAGCCATTTTTTCGTGTGCGAGACGCTTTTCTTCAGCCAGTTCGCTGTCTGTCATGAACCATTTCGGATTCAAGGGCTTGACCAGCAGATTGCAAATCAGCCCCACCACCAGCATGCCGACGAGGATGTACATGGTCTGGTTGTAAACCTGTTCGCGCGGGATGCCGAGGCCAAGCTGGTACTCGCGCATGTAGTTCACGACCACAGGTCCCAGAATGCCGGCCGTAGCCCAGGCGGTGAGAAGGCGGCCGTGAATGGCGCCCACCATTTGCGTGCCGAAAAGGTCAGCAAGATAAGCCGGCACAGTGGCAAAACCACCGCCGTACATGCTCAGGATCACGCAGAAGGCACCTACGAACAGCAAAATGCTGCCAGCAGCGGCACTGCCCGGAACGCTGAAATACATGAGGCCGCCGAGCACAAAAAAGACGATGTAGGTCATCTTGCGGCCGAGCTTGTCTGACAGGCTGGCCCAGAAGAAGCGGCCGCCAATATTGAACAGGCTGAGCAGTGCGGTAAAACCTGCGGCAACCGATGCAATGGCGGTGAGCTGGGCCTTGTCGAGTTCCCCGAACTTTTTGGCCACGCCTATCAGCGAGCCGCCAAACACTTCCTGCAACATGGGTGACGCCATGCCGATCACGCCGATGCCCGCGCTCACGTTCATGCACAGCACCATCCAGATCAGCCAGAACTGGGGAATGCCCCAGACTTTTTTCACATGCACATGGCGCTGCGTGATCATGGTGTTGTTCACCTGCGCAGGCGGCGGGGTCCAGCCATCAGGCTTCCAGCCGGTTTCAGGCACACGGTAACCAAAGGCACCCGCCATCATGAACACAAAGTAGATCAGCGCCATCACGACAAAGGTCTGGAACACGCCCACACTGGCAGGCGTTGCGAAATACTTCATGAGGTCGGCTGCCAGCGGCGAACCGATCATGGCACCGCCGCCAAAGCCCATGATGGCCATACCGGTGGCCATGCCCCGGCGGTCAGGAAACCATTTGATCAGCGTTGAGACCGGCGAGATGTAACCCAGGCCAAGACCAATGCCGCCGATCACGCCGGAGCCCAGAATCATCAGCCAGAACTGGTGCAGGTAAATGCCCAGTGCCGAAATCAGCATGCCGCCGCACCAGCACACGGCCGACACCACACCGGCCTTGCGCGGGCCGGCACGTTCAAGCCAGCCACCCCAGGTCGCAGCGGAGATGCCCAGCAGCACAAAAAACAGGGTGTACATCCAGCCGAGAGTGGAAATTTTCCAGTCACAGCTTGTAGTGAACAGCTCCTGGAAAAAACCAACTTCAGGGCCGCATTTGATGCCGTCCTTGATACCCAGCGCCTTTGAAAGCGGCAGCCAGAAAACCGAGAAGCCATAGGCCATCCCGATACAAAGATGAATGGCCAGTGCAGCTGGCGGTACAAGCCAGCGGTTGAAACCCGGTCCGGCAATGATGCGCTCTTTATCGAGAATTCCTGACATGTGCGTTGTCTCCGTGTTATGTGTTTGACCTGCCTTGGGGAAGGCAAGCAAGTGTCACGGGCGACCTGTCGGACGGTCAAATTGAATCGAAACATGCGTCGATTCAAAAAATAAATGAAGGGTAAACGCGAACCTCACACCGCGTCATTGAGCTGCCGGGGCGGGCACTTGTGAAGTTTAAAGACTCAACAGGCCGCTATGCGCAGCGGCGTGGCGCAACCAGCTGGCGTCCTGCGCGAGCGTCAGCGCCGCCTCAAGGGTGCGTGAGCGGCGATCACTGCCCTGTGCGATAAAACCAATCGCGGTACGAACTTCGGGGCCCACCAGTGGCAGGGCTTCAAGCTCGCGGTAGCCACGAACTGCGCCCACCAGCGCCCCCGGCATCACCGTACACACATCCCCTTCCACGACTGAAAGCGCGAGGGTAAGGATGGAATTCGTCTCGATCGCAGGGCGACTGGTCGTGCCTGCTTCGATGAACGCATTTTCAACAATGGTGCGGTTGTGCATTTCCCGCGTCAACAGGCAAAGCGGGTGCGCAGCAGCTTCAGCCCAGGAGATGGGGCTGCCTATCTGCAGAGCGCTCTTATGCGCCTTCTGCGCCCTGCGCACAAAGAAGTAGTGCTCTGTGTACTGGGGTATCTGTCTCAGACGCGGCCCATTGACGCGAAGGCGGTCGGTATAGCCAAGGCCCATGTCCAGCGAAAGGCTTTCGAGGCCGGCCTCCAGTTCATTGGAGCTCATGGAGCGGACCTGCGGTGCGATGCCTGGGTGACGGGTCTTCAGGAGCGCACAAAAACGCGCAGCAATCGGCATGGCGGTGGGCACGGCACCAATGCTTAACGAGCCCTGGGGCTTGCCTACAACGCTGTCGAGCTCCTGTTGCAGCAACTCGCGCTCGTGCAGCATGCGCTGCGCGCTGGCAAGCACGCGCTCGCCCTCCGGTGTGAAGCCTTCGAAATTGCGTTCACGCCTGACGATGACGTGACCGAACTCGGCCTCCAGCGCCCTGAGCGCATTCGACAGTGCGGGCTGGGTGATGTGGCATGCCTGCGCAGCACGACCGAAGTGCTTGTGCTCATCAAGCGCGGCCAGGTATCGAAGTGAAGCCAGCAGGTTCATCGCATGAAATGCTCAGGTGCTTTTCGAGATCGTGATGGTCGGGAATTTTGCAGAAAAGTCTTTTGCCCTTGCCGCCACGGTAACAGCCATCCTGCGTGCAATGTCCCGGTATATTCCCGCGACCTGCCCGTCAGGATCTGCGTTTACGGTCGGCTTGCCACCATCGGCCTGCATCCGGATATTGATGTCCAGCGGCAATGCACCCAGGTAATCCATCTGGTTGTCGAGCGCCATTTTCTTGCCGCCACCTTCACCAAAAATATGCTCCGCATGACCGCAGTTGCTGCAGATATGAACGGCCATGTTTTCAACAATTCCCAGGATGGGTACACCAACCTTCTCGAACATCCTGATGCCTTTGGTCGCATCAAGCAATGCGATATCCTGCGGCGTCGTGACGATCACGGCGCCCGTCAGTGGCACGCGCTGGCTCAGCGTGAGCTGGATGTCACCGGTGCCGGGCGGCATGTCGACAATCAGGTAGTCGAGGTCTTTCCAGTTGGTCTGGCGCAGCAACTGCTCAAGCGCCTGCGTGGCCATGGGGCCGCGCCAGATCATGGCCTGGTCCTGCGGCACCAGAAAGCCAATCGACATCACCTGAATACCATGGCCCAGCATGGGCTCCATGTTTTTGCCATCCAGGCTTTCGGGCTTTCCCTCGATGCCCATCATCATGGGCTGGCTCGGCCCATAGATATCGGCATCAAGCAGGCCGACGGTAGCCCCTTCAGCTGCCAGCGCCAGCGCCAGATTGGCGGCAGTGGTGCTTTTGCCCACACCGCCCTTGCCCGAAGCGACAGCGATGATGTTTTTGACGCCCGGCAGGAGCTGCACGCCGCGCTGCACGCTGTGGCTGGCGATCTTGACGCTGAGCGAGATATCAACCTTTTCAACACCCGCCACTGATCTGGCTGCAGCGGTAAGGCTTTCGCGAAACGCGGCAAACTGGCTTTTGGCGGGATAGGCCAGCTCGACATCAAACGACACATTGCCGCCAGTGATCTGCAGGTTTTTAAGTGCCTTGCTGCTCACAAAGTCCTTGCCGGTGTGCGGGTCCACCACGGTTTGGAGGGCTGTCAGGACGGATTGCTGGTCTGGGCTCATTGAAGGAATTTTCCGGTTGAATCTGGCCTTGGCCCATACAAAGAAGGCAGCCATGGGTAGGTGGCGTGAAGTCTAACGCTGCCGTGCCTGTTGCGGGCAAGGAGGGCTATCAGGGCGGTGCAGCACAGGTCGCAGGCTCAGCGCCTTAAAATTGCGGGTTAGTCCAAAGTCAGAAAAAGCCCATCCATGTCCCAGCGCCGCCTGTTTGTTACCACCGCCCTGCCCTACGCCAATGGCAGGTTCCACATTGGCCACATCATGGAATACATCCAGGCCGACATCTGGGTGCGGTATCAAAGAATGCAGGGCAATGACGTGAACTTTGTGGGCGCAGACGACGCCCATGGTGCACCCATCATGATTGCCGCCGAAAAAGCCGGCGTGACGCCCCAGCAGTTTGTGGCTGACATTGCAGCAGGCCGAAAAGAATACCTGGACGGCTTTCACATCAGCTTTGACAACTGGAGCTCTACTGACTCACCCGAAAACCACGAGCTGGCCCGGCAGATCTACCGGGACCTGCGCGACAACCCGCAGGGCTCGCTCATAGAGACCAAAACCATAGAGCAGTTCTTTGACCCGGAAAAGAACATGTTTTTGCCTGACCGTTATATCAAGGGCACCTGCCCCAGGTGCGGCACCAAAGACCAGTATGGCGACAACTGTGAAAACTGCAGTGCGGTGTATGCGCCCACAGATCTGATCAACCCTTACTCGGCCCTGTCGGGCGCAACGCCCGTACTCAAAAGCTCCGAGCACTTTTTCTTCAAGCTCTCAGACCAGCGTTGCGTGGATTTTCTTGAAAAGTGGACCCAGGGCAATGACGAAAGCGGCAAGCCAAGGCTGCAGCCCGAGGTGGCCAACAAGGTCAGGGAATGGTTCAGCGTTCGCACCAACCCGGACGGCACAAAAAGCGAAGGCCTGGGCGACTGGGACATCAGCCGCGACGCGCCCTACTTCGGCATTGAAATTCCCGATGCGCCGGGCAAGTATTTTTATGTCTGGCTCGATGCGCCCGTGGGCTATCTGGCCTCGCTGAAAAACCTGCTCGACAAGCGCTGCATCGAGGCGGGCGAAGACGGTCTGTCATACAGCGAATACATGGCCGACCCTGCTCTGGAGCAGTACCACTTCATCGGCAAGGACATCGTCACCTTCCACACCCTGTTCTGGCCAGCGATGCTGCATTTCAGCGGTCGCAAGACGCCAAACAACATTTTTGTTCATGGTTTTTTGACCGTTAACAACGGCGAAAAAATGAGCAAGAGCCGCGGCACCGGCCTGGACCCACTGAAGTACCTGAGCCTGGGCATGAACCCCGAATGGCTGCGTTACTACCTGGCCGCCAAGCTCAATGCGAAGAATGAAGACATTGATTTCAACGCTGATGACTTCATGGCGCGTGTGAACAGTGATCTGATTGGCAAATACATAAATATTGCGAGTCGGGCTGCGGGCTTTGTCGCCAAGCGTTTCGGAGGAACGCTTGGCGACGTGTCGGCAGATGGAAGTGCGCTTCTGGAGACTCTGAGAGCGCAAAGTGATGCAATTTCCCAGTTGTATGAAAGCCGGGAATTCGCCAAGGCATTGCGTGAAGCCATGCTGCTGACGGACCGTGTCAACTCTTATGTGGACCTGAACAAACCATGGGAGCTGGCGAAACAGCAGGGTATGGATGCGCGCTTGCAGGATGTCTGCACCGTGTGCATTGAAGCATTTCGTCTGCTGACCATTTACCTGAAGCCGGTGCTGCCGGCACTTGCGGCACAGGTCGAAATCTTCCTGAATACGAAGCCGCTGGCTTTTACGGATGCAGCCTCCAGCCTGGGCAAAGGGCATGCAATCGGCGAATACAAGCACTTGATGCAGCGTGTAGACGTAAAACAGCTCGACGCCCTGTTCGAGCCGCCACCGTCTACAGAACCCGCGCAATCCGAATCAGAAGCCACCATCCCCGGCGGCGAAGAACTGGCGCCCGTCATCACCATAGACGACTTCGCAAAAATCGATTTACGCATTGCAAAAATCGTGAACTGCGAGGCGGTTGAAGGCTCCGTGAAGTTGCTGCGCCTGACGCTGGATGTGGGCGAAGGCAAAACACGCAACGTGTTCAGCGGCATTGCATCAAGCTACAAACCTGACGACCTGATCGGCAAACACACCGTGATGGTGGCCAACCTTGCGCCGCGCAAGATGAAGTTCGGCATCAGCGAAGGCATGGTGCTGGCCGCCAGCCATGCGGATGACAAGGCGCACCCCGGCATTTACGTACTGGAACCCGTGCCTGGTGCGCTGCCCGGCATGCGTGTGCGCTGACACTGCCACCTGTCGGCGCTAGATGACCTCTGCGTCATCAAGCGGCGATGACTGCGATGGCCCCGCACTTGCGCTCTTGTAGTACAGAAACCTGAGCGCCTTGCGCGGGGTTTTGGCAATCTCGTCAAGCAAATTGCCCAGGTGCCTGAGCAGCCTTTCGCCGTCATCTTTAGGCAGGGGGCAACACACGCAGGCCACATGCAGATGCAGCATCAGGTCGCGCGGCAAATTGCGCCCCGGGCGCAGGCCTTCTGCAATGATGCGCTGGGCGACTTCGGTGACCTGCGACTCGGTGGTTTTGCTTTCCATGAGCAATATGAAATCACCGTCATTGTGGCGACCAACTGTGTCACTGACCTGCGCCGGCATGGCGACACAGGCGCCCGCACGCACCAGCGCCGCCTGCGCAAGCGATGCGCCGTAGGCTGTCCGAAGCTCGGCGCCGTTGACCAGCCGCACGCGCAGCACCGCACCCACCTGCGGGTCGCGCTGGTGCCGCTCGAGCAGGTGCTCAAGCCTGTCCATCAACAGGCGGTGGCTGGCCACGCCTGTGAGCGGGTCCACGCGCGAGAGCGCGCTCAGGCGAACCTGGGTATCACGCCGGTCGCGGCTGCGAAAGTACAGCGCCACCAACAACAGCGGAATTTCAATGGCTGCACCTATCTGCGCACCAAACTGCGAGTAGAAGCTGATGGGGATGACGTCAAGGTTGCGCAGTATCGGAAACAGCGAACCGGCAAAAAGAAAGAAAAAACCGGCCAGTGCCCACAGGCCGATGACAGGCCGTTTTATTGAAAACCAGATCAGGCTGCCCATGAGTACCGGCAGAAAGTAAAGGTAGGCAAGATTGGATGTGTAAAACAGCCGTGAGCGTCCAAACAGCAGAAAACCGGCGGTGTACACCAGCGACACCAGCATGACGCTGATGAGGAAGGCACTGACCACATGGTTGCCGCGTTCGACCACCAGCCTGTGTACCAGCAAGGCGGCCCAGCCGGCAGACAGCATGGGCACCACAATGGCGGCAATATCATTCCACCATGCGTGATGGGGCCAGAAATATTCACCTGACAGCCCCGTCAGTGTCAATTGCCCCAAACCCAGAATCACCACATAAGCGGCATACACAAGGTGTATCGGGTCACGCCAGTTCCAGGCGTTGAAGCAGCTGAGCACCACAACAAGAATGACAAAACCGAGGTAGGCCCCCAGCACCATGTGCAGCGTGCTGCTCTGACGGTCAAAACTGGCACGGTCCCAGAGCTGCCAGTAAACCCCAACCGGGCTGCTGTGGCGAACAGCGAGGTACACGGCACGGGGCTCGCCGGATAAAAGTTCCAGTTGAAAAGCCGGATGCAGATAGGGCCGTGACCACTCAGCGACAGGCAGGGAATCACCCGAGCGCTGTACGTGCCATTCACCGCCCGGCAAAAGGTCATACAGCGATGCGGAATCGAGACCGGGATGCACCACCGTCAGCAAGGCATCTGCAGGTGCCGTCACAGCGGGCAAAACAATGCGAAGCCAGCCTGTCTTCCTGCCACCCAGCGCGAGTTGCTGGTTACCCGACAAAGCCACGCCTTCACCGCTCGCAAAACGGTTCCGGACGAATTCCAGCGACTGTTGCCCGGACTCGTCCATCACCACTTCAGTCGGGTATTGCACGCCCTTCCAGACTGGCGCCTGCGTATGCGCGGAGTGCGCCAGCGATGCATAACCCAGAACGAGCACTGTGCAGGCCAGCAGAAAGGTTTTGAATCCGGGCGTTTTCATGGGAGCGTCAGGCTCGTGCACATCTCAAGGTGAAAGCATGGTTTCAGTATGGATGAATAAACAGGGAAAATCCAGCGCAGCAGCGGCCACAATACATTTCCATGCCTCCGATTCCAAACTTCGCACAATTCAGGCCGCGTTTGCTGGACAGTTTGCACCACTACTCGCGTGAGCGGTTTGTGAAGGACCTTGGGGCCGGCATCACCGTCGGCATCGTGGCCCTGCCGTTGGCCATGGCGTTTGCAATTGCTTCCGGGCTGAACCCGCAGGCCGGCATCTGGACGGCGATCATCGCCGGCGCGCTGATTGCCGCACTGGGCGGTTCGGCGGTACAGATAGGCGGGCCAGCCGGCGCATTCATCGTCATCGTCTACGGCATTCTTGAACGCTACGGCCTGGCCAACCTGCTGATTTCAACAGCCTGCGCTGGCGTGATCCTGTTTTTGCTGGGTTTTTTCAAGCTGGGAACGCTGGTGCGCTATGTGCCCGTCAGCATCGTTATCGGTTTCACCAATGGAATCGCCGTGCTCATCGTTCTTTCGCAGATCAAGGATCTGCTGGGCCTGGACATCGCAAAAATGCCGGTAGATTTTTTCTCGCAACTGCGCGAGATCGGTCGCCACCTGGAGAGTCTCAATCTCTACTCCCTGGGTCTGGGTCTGGCCTGTCTGCTGGGCTTGTTTGTCTGGCCAAGGCTATTTGACCAGCGGGCCCGGGCCAGCCAGGGCTTTACCACCCGGCTGCTCAAAATGATGCAGGCGGTGGAAGGCCTGCCGCTGCAGCGCGCCACGCGCATGGCATCACGCATGCCCGGCCCCATCGTGGCACTGGTCACGTTGACGGCATTTGCCTGGTTTCTCAGCCTTCCAGTAGAAACGATAGGCAGCCGTTTTGGCGGTATTCCGCGCGCCCTTCCGGCTTTTGCGCTGCCTGATTTCTCGTGGCAGACCGTGCGCCTGCTGGTGGACCCGACTCTCACGATTGCGCTGCTGGGCGCGGTTGAATCGCTGTTGTGCGCACGGGTAGCCGACCAGATTTCAGGCCAGCCACGGCATGACCCGAACCAGGAACTGATGGCCCAGGGCGTGGCGAATTTTGTCGTGCCTTTTTTTGGCGGCATGCCCGCCACCGGCACGATCGCTCGCACCGTAACCAATGTGCGGGCCGGCGCGACCTCGCCAGTGTCTGGCATCGTGCACGCCCTGACGCTGATGGTCATTGTGCTGGTGGCAGCGCCGCTGGCCGTGCATGTGCCACTGTCGGTCATGGCAGGCATTCTTCTGTATGTGGCCTGGAACATGGGCGAGTGGCGCGAATTCACCAAGCTCAGGCAGGCAGGCAGCCACTCGGCTCTCATCATGCTGGGCACATTTTTGCTGACCGTGGTTTTTGATTTGACTGTGGCCCTGCAGGTCGGCCTGATCCTGGCCTGCATCCTGTTCATACGCCGCATGAGCACGCTGTTCCAGGTCGTCGAGATTTCGCGCACGCCTGAAAGCGCCAGCTTTCAGCTCTATGGTTCGCTGTTTTTTGGTGCTGTTGCCAAGCTTGACCCGATATTGACGCTGGTGGAGAGCTCGCCCCAGGGGCTGGTGGTGCGGCTTGATCTGCAGTCCCTGCAGTCGCTGGACGCATCAGGCCTCGACGTGCTGGAACAGCTGCACAAGGCCATCGTGCTGCGCGGCGGCCGGCTGGTGCTGGCCGGGCTGAATGCCGAGCCCAGGTCTGTGATGGAGCGGTCGGGCTTTCTTGAGAAGGTTGAAGCGGTTTAACGCAGGTCTGTGAATGGTTCAACCGCCTTTGGGATTCGCCAGTTCTTCCTGCACCGATGCCGTGCTGAGCACCTTGAGGTCGCTGTCAAACACCACGGTAAAAATCATCGCCGTATTGGGCGGGTTCAGGTAGCGCCAGTCGTAATGAGTCTGCTGCTGGCCGGCAAAAGGCGTGATCTTCATGGGTTTTCCCAGCGTCTTTCGCACCTGCTCCATGGGCATTCCCGGCACAATCCTTGCAAAATTTTGCGGGCTCAGCACCTGCCGCAGGGCGCTCATCCTGCCGTCAGATCCTATGGTGATCATGTAATTGACCATGCCCTGGGGCTGGCGGTTGTATTCAAAGGTACGGGCTCCGGGCGCGGCTGCAGCGCCCGGCGATGGGGTGGACGCCATGTCCGATGCCTCCCAGACCTTCTCTGGTTCCCCGAAGCGGGCCCTCACATCAGATTCGGTAGCCAAGCCTTCTTCAAGTTCGGCAATATTTTGGGAATCACAGGCATTCAGGCCCAAAACAAGGCCCAGGCCCAGGATTGAGGAGAATAAAAAAGATCGCAAGGCAGTCCCCGGTAAAATCGGGCTCAGTTCGTCAAACCCTATAAAGAACAGTTTAGACCCATGTCCCTCCTACGTTTCTTCCGGCGCGCCGACTACACCTCCGACGCCACCCAGTTCATCGACGGACTCAAGGCCGCCAAGCCGACCCTGGAAGCCGAACAGCGTGCCGGCAGGGCGCTGCTCTGGGACAAAAATCTCAACCGTAGCGAACAAGCTGATTACCTGGACGCCAAGGTTGCCCAGAAACCCTACGTCTACGGCACCGCTGGCCACCCGAACAGCAAATAACGCGGCCAGCCGGCTTTTTCTGACCCAGCGTCACCGCCGGCCACCTGTTCATGTCCCAGCCCCCCTCTTCACCGCCAGAATCCGGCCAGTCGCCCATACCGGGCATGCCTGACATTCCCGGCATGGCGCTTGCGGCCTTGCCCAGCCCCGACATGCCCGCGGTCATAGACCAGGTCGCACTGGCACGCCTGTACGGCGAACCCTTGTTTGCGATGCCGCATGACCTGTACATCCCGCCTGATGCATTGCAGGTTTTTCTCGAAGCTTTTGAAGGCCCACTGGACTTGCTGCTGTACCTGATCCGCAAGCAGAACTTCAACATTCTCGACATCCCCATGGCAGCCGTCACGCGGCAATACCTGGTGTATGTCGATGAAATCCGCGCCACCAATCTGGAGCTCGCTGCCGAGTACCTGCTCATGGCAGCCATGCTGATCGAGATCAAGTCGCGCATGCTGCTGCCGCCCAAAAAAGTGGCTGAAGGCCAGGAGCCGGAAGACCCGCGCGCCGAGCTGGTCCGCCGCCTGCTTGAGTACGAGCAGATCAAGCTGGCCGCCCACAAACTCAACGAGATGCCGCAGTTCGGCCGCGATTTTCTGCGCGCCCAGGTGTATGTCGAGCAGTCGCTGCAGCCGCGCTTTCCGGATGTCAATGTGGTTGACCTGCAAGACGCCTGGCGCGACATCGTGAAACGCGCAAAGCTGGTGCAGCACCACGTCATCTCCAGAGAAGAACTCTCGGTGCGCGAGCACATGAGCATCGTTTTGCGCAAGCTGCAGGGCCGCAAGTTTCTGGAGTTTGAAGAACTGTTTGACCCCACGCGTGGCATGCCTGTGCTGGTGGTGACGTTTATTGCACTGCTCGAGCTGTCCAAGGAAGGCCTGCTCGAAGTCACGCAAGCCGAAGCATTTGCCCCCATCTACGTCAGGCTGGCTTACACCCCCGCTTGACCGCTAACGGGAGTGCCATGGCCACAGGCCCAGGCATCTCCATCGATCCCCCGGAGAGACAAACCATGTTCCGTACCCTGCTCAAATCAAAAATCCACCGCGCCGCGGTCACCCACTGCGAGCTCAATTACGAGGGCTCCTGCGCCATCGACGAAGACCTGCTGGACGCCGCAAACCTCGGCGAGAACGAGCAGGTGCACATCTGGAACATCAACAACGGCGAGCGCTTCATCACCTATGCCATTCGTGCCGAACGCGGCAGCCGCATCATTTCGGTCAACGGTTCTGCCGCACGCCGCGCTGCCGTGGGTGACCTGGTCATCATTGCGGCCTTTGCTCAGGTCGAAGAAAAAGAAGTGAAGGGCTTTTTGCCCAAACTGGTTTTCGTCAACCCTGACAACCGCATCAAGGAAGAGCGCTCGACCATCCCGGTGCAGCAAGCCTGACCTCACGGCCTGATCCAGCCTGCGGCCCCGCCCGCAGGCGCGTTAGACTCTGCCCAATTTCAAGGGACGCCACATGACTCAAGCATCCAGCAAAGACACGGCCGGTACGGCTGCAACCCCCTACGGCACGCTGCCGCCTGCCTCCACGCCGTCAGCCCGCAAGCCGCTGAGCCTGCCGCGCCTGCGCGAGATGCACAGCCATGGCGAAAAGATCACCATGCTGACGGCCTACGACGCGACCTTTGCAGCCGTGGCCGATGCCGCCGGCGTGGAATGCATCCTGGTCGGCGACTCACTCGGCATGGTCTGCCAGGGCCTGACCAGCACCGTCGGCGTCACGCTGGAGACCATGCGCCACCACACCGAGAGCGTGGCCAACGGCCTGCGCCGCTCGCAGGGCACGGCCTGGCTGATTGGTGACCTGCCTTTTGGCAGCTACCACGAATCAAAAGAGCAGGCTTTGCGCAGTGCCATCGTGCTGATGCAAGCCGGCGCGCACATGGTCAAGCTCGAAGGCGGCGGCTGGACGGCAGAAGTCGTGCGTTTCCTGGTCGAGCGCGGCATTCCCGTGTGCGCCCACCTGGGCCTGACGCCGCAAACCGTGCACGCACTGGGCGGCTACCGGGTGCAGGGCAAGTCCGATGAGTCCGCCGCGTTGCTCAGGCGCGAGGCCACGGCGCTTCAGGATGCAGGCGCCGCCATGCTGGTACTTGAGATGGTGCCCGCAGCCCTGTCTGCCGAAGTGACAAAAACACTCACGCACTGCGCCACCATCGGCATAGGCGCGGGCGACGGAACCTCCGGCCAGGTGCTGGTGCTGCACGACATGCTGGGCATGAACCTGGGCAAGATGGCGAAGTTCGTGCGCAACTTCATGGAAGGCCCGGACAACAAAACCGCCAGCATTCGCGGCGCCATGGAAGCCTATGTACGCGCCGTGAAGGATGGCAGCTTTCCGGTCAACGCCAGCCACGCCTGGTAAGAATAATTCGCCAAGGGAGACAAAAATGCACATCGTCCACACCATCGCCGAGCTGCGCGAGAAACTCGGCGGCTACAAACGTCCGGCCTTTGTGCCCACCATGGGCAACCTGCACGATGGCCACATTGCCCTCGTCAAGCAGGTCAAGCCCCTCGGCGACGTGACGGTATCCAGCATCTTCGTGAATCGCCTGCAGTTTGCGCCGCACGAGGACTTCGACAGCTACCCGCGCACGCTGGATGCCGATGCGCAGCGCCTGGAAGCCGCGGGCTGCAATGTGCTGTTCGCCCCGCGCGAGCAGGAGTTGTACCCGCAGCCACAAACCTACAAGATGCACCCATCCACCGACCTCAGCGACATTCTTGAAGGTCACTTCAGGCCCGGGTTTTTCATCGGTGTCAGCACGGTGGTGCTCAAGCTTTTTTCATGTGTGTACGCCGGCATGCCCTCGGGCATCGCCGCTTTCGGCAAGAAGGACTACCAGCAGGTCATGGTGGTGCGCCGCATGGTGCAGCAGTTTGCGCTGCCGATTGAAATCCTCGCTGGTGAGACCCAGCGCGCCGACGACGGCCTGGCGCTGTCTTCACGCAACGGCTACCTCAGCGAGGCCGAGCGCAAGGAAGCGGCTGAACTTTCAAAAGCCCTCAAAACGCTGGGTGAAGCAGCCCGGGCCGCCACACCGGCCGACCTGCCCGCCCTTGAAGCGCAGGCCATGCAGGCGCTGGCCCGCCGCGGCTGGAAACCCGACTACCTCACCGTCCGCCGCCGCGCTGACCTGATGCCGCCGCAGGCATCCATGCAAGAGCCGCTGGTGGTGCTCGGCGCCGCCAAACTGGGCAGCACACGTCTCATTGATAACCTGGAAATCTGAGGAGCGGGCTGCCTGTGAACCCACGGCGCTTTACGAAACAGGCGAGGTCGTGAGATGTCAGTTCGGCGAGCCACCCCTGCGGATGTCATGGCTGTCGCAGCCCTGTTCAACGCCTACCGCCAGTTCTACGACCAGCCAGACGACCTGAGGCTGGCCACACGCTTCATCACCAACCGGCTGCTTAACGACGATTCGGTGATCCTGGTCGCCGAATCTGCCGACGATCCTGGCGACGTTCGCACGAGACTTCTCGGCTTCTGCCAGCTCTACCCCGGTTTCTGCTCGGTGCTGGCCAAACCCATTTACACGCTTCACGACCTGTTTGTGGCGCCCGGCGCACGCCAGACAGGCGCAGGCCGCGCGCTGCTGCTGGCGGCCCATGGGCACGCGCGCACGCATGGCTTTGCGCGGCTGGATCTGAGCACCGCCAAAACCAACCATACCGCGCAGGCGCTGTACGAATCGCTGGGCTGGGTGCGTGACGAGGTTTATTTCAGCTACAGCCTGGCGCTTGACTAGCTGCCAGCGAATATCACGCCATCAGAGATCTTTTGCAACCCTGGGCATGCCTGAGCGCTTCAGGCGTATCCGCAATTCGTCAGCTGAATTGGCGCCCGGAGGTATGGATCCCCGTTGAGCCGCATTCCAGGACACGACTGTTTTTTTCGCCAGTCAGCATGGACAGTCACGGATTCCAGAGCGTGAGTCCCACACAGAATGCTATTAAATATATAGCTACTTACGC
>JAZKHN010000108.1:0-25326 GCA_040385325.1 Pseudomonadota bacterium | reverse complement strand
GCCTCAGGCGGCGTGAGCTTGCCGTCCAGCAGGGCGACGACGGCCTGCGAGATCGGCATCTCGACACCCAGTACAGCGGCACGTTGCACCACGGTGCGCGCGCAATAAACGCCTTCAGCCACATGACCCAGTGAGGCCACGGCTTCATCGAGCGTCTTGCCCTGGGCCAGCGCCAGGCCAACCTTGCGGTTGCGGCTGAGGTCGCCGGTGGCAGTCAGCACCAGATCACCCAGGCCCGACAGGCCGGTAAAGGTTTCGGCCCGGGCACCCAGTGCGACGCCAAGGCGGGTCATCTCAGCCAGACCGCGTGTGATGAGCGCGGCGCGGGCATTCAGCCCCAGTTGCAGGCCATCACACAGACCCGTGGCAATCGCCAGCACGTTCTTGACGGCCCCCCCCACCTCGACACCGACGATGTCATCGTTGGCATAGACACGCAGGGTGCTGCCGTGAAAGGCCTCAACCAGCGCGGCGCGCACATCGGCATGCTCGCTGGCCGCAACCAGCGCGGTGGGCTGGCCGCTGGCAACTTCCTGCGCAAAGCTGGGGCCGCTGAGAACGCCGGCCTTGAGCGCCGGGGCCACCTGTGCCCGGATTTCATGAACCATCAGGCCGTAGGGCTGGGAAGTATGGGCTGCAGCCGCTTCGAACCCCTTGCTGAGCCAGGCCAAGGGCGCACCCGACTGCGACAGATCCTGCAGCAGGCCGCGAACGCCAGACACGGGCGTTGCAACCACGAGCAGGTCCTGGCCCTTGATGGCGGCAGCCAGCGTGCCTGCACCGCCTGCGATTTTCAGACTTTCGGGGAGGGACACGCCCGGCAGGTAACGGCTGTTGCTGCGCGCAGCCTGAAGCTGGGCGGCCATGGCTGCATCGCGTGACCACAGGCTCACGCTGTGACCCGCACTGCGGCGCAAAGCCGCGTTGACGGCCAGCGCTGTCCCCCACGCACCCGCGCCCAGAATGGTGATGTTCATGAGGGGTAAACCGGTAACGCCGGCATGGCGGGAAGCATGGCGCGCCTGAGGGCGGGCAGCAAAATCAGACGATGATTTGCGGGGCGGCCGGCTCGGCAGCGGCGGCCTGCTGCTGTTCGTACATCGCCTGGAAGTTGATTTCAGCCAGATGCACAGGCGGGAAACCGCCACGCTGGATTACATCAGCCACGTTGCCACGCAGGTAGGGGTAGACGATTTGCGGGCAGGCAATGCCGAGCACGGCATTGAGTTGCTCTTGAGGCATGTTGCGCATTTCAAAAATGCCGGCCTGTTTGGCCTCGACCAGAAACACGGTCTTGTCGCCAATCTTGGTTTGCACCGTCGCGGTGACTGCGACTTCAAAAATGCCATCGGCCACAGGTGTGGCTTCAACGCCAAGCTGGATGTCAACCGCCGGCTGCTCCTGGCTCATCAGGATTTCAGGGGAATTGGGCTGCTCAAGCGACACATCCTTCAGGTAGACGCGCTGGATCTGGAATACGGGGTCCTGGTTGGCTTCAGCCATGGTGTTCTTTCGGGTTGCGGTGGTGAATTAAAACGGCCTGCGGCAGGCGCAGGCTTGAGCGCCATTATCCCGCAGCGGACGATGGCCCCGAGCGGACCGAACGGGACTCAGGGGCTGTTCAAAAGCGGCATCAGCCCACCCTGGCCGTCAAGTGCGACAAGATCGTCGCAACCACCGACATGGGTGTCACCGATGAAAATCTGCGGCACCGTGCGGCGGCCGGAAATCTCCATCATTTTCTGGCGCTCTCCGGGCACGAGGTCAACCCGGATTTCATCAAGCTCTGCGCCCCGCGCCTTCAAAAGCTGCTTGGCGTGTATGCAGTAGGGGCAGGTGCCGGTGGTGTATATCTTGACGGTTTGCATGGTCGGGTTCCTGTTCTCAAGTGGGGCCGTCTGGCGCGCCGCCCACTCATCAGAGTTAGATGCGCCTTCAGGCTTTCTCAAGGGGAAGGTTAGCTTCTTTCCATGATTTCAGCCCGCCGCCCAGTGCTTGGGCCTGCTCGTAACCGAGTTTTTTGGCAACCGCCACGGCGCGGTTGGCACGGGAACCGGTGGCGCAGACCAGAATGAGCGGCAAGGTCTTGTTCTTGACGGCCAGCGGGAGCTTTTCTTCCAGCTCGCTGAAGGGCACATTTTTGGCCCCACCCACGTGGCCGGCCGCATATTCATCGGCTTCGCAGACGTCAATGACCACGGCTTTCTCGCGGTTGATGAGCTGCACGGCGCCAGCGGCACTCAAGGCGCCGGCATTCATGCCGCTGGAAATCGTGGGCCACAGCAACATGCCGCCAGAGGCAATGGCAATCGCGAAAAGCGTCCAGTTATCGATCAGAAATTTCACGTTGAACCTTTGGTGTTTTCGGGGAGCAAATAAGAAGGCAAGGGCGTGATTTTAGAATGGTGGTGTGAAACGGCCCGATTGGCCCCATCTTTTGACCCTCCTATTCCCTCTTCCAACCCGAAAAATGTACAAACTCGTCCTTATCCGCCATGGTGAATCGACCTGGAACCTTGAAAACCGTTTTACCGGCTGGACCGACGTCGCCCTGACCGACACCGGCATTGAACAGGCCAGAAACTCCGGAAGACTGCTAAAGGCCGAAGGCTATGACTTTGATGTCGCCTATACCAGCGTGCTCAAGCGCGCGACCCACACACTCTGGCACGCGCTGGACGAGATGGACCGCACCTGGCTGCCCGTGGTCCACAGCTGGCGCCTCAATGAACGCCACTACGGCGGCCTGCAGGGCCTGAACAAGGCGGAAACAGCGGCAAAGTATGGCGACGCACAGGTGCTGGCCTGGCGCCGCAGCTACGACGTCCCGCCACCACCGCTGGATGCCGGCGACGAGCGCAGCGAGCGTGCCGATGTGCGCTACACCAAACTGCAGCCCGAACAGGTGCCGCTTACCGAATGCCTGAAAGACACGGTGGCGCGCGTGCTGCCCTTCTGGAACGAAGCGATGGCACCCGCCATCAAGGCTGGCAAACGCATTGTTGTGGCCGCCCACGGCAACTCGATACGGGCCCTGGTCAAGCACCTTGACAACATTTCTGACGACGATATTGTGGGCGTGAACATTCCTAACGGCATCCCGCTGGTTTATGAGCTTGATTCAGACCTGAAGGCCTTGCGCCACTACTATCTGGGCGATGCCGAAGCAGCCGCAAAAGCCGCTGCCGCTGCCGGCGCGCCAGGAAAAGTCATGAGCACAAGCTAGTCAGGCTATGTAAACGTGGGGTAAAACCTTGGTCAAAACAGCCTGATTGGCGTCTATTTGCGCATTTTTTGCGTACATATGCGGTGAGACAACGGAACTGAAGCGCTGGGTCTTTGTCCTAGGTGTATATTGTTCAGACAAGGGCGCGAAAACGCTCCCCACAGGCTAAAAAGGTATTTTTGTATGGGTCAAAAGCTGAAAATCGCTGGCTGGATTTCAATCGGTGCCATGGCTGGCGCACTTACCACCGTACAGCTGCAGGCTGTCGCACGTGGTGGCCTGACCCCCTTGCCTCTTGAAGAGCTGCAGCAACTGGCTGCGGTTTTTGGCATGGTCAAGACCGACTACGTCGAACCGGTGGATGAAAAGAAGCTGATTTCAGACGCCATCTCGGGCATGGTCGCCAGCCTGGACCCCCACTCTGCCTATTTCGACAAAAAATCCTTCAAGGAATTCCGCGAAGGCACCAGCGGCCGTTTCGTCGGTGTTGGCATTGAGATCAGCCAGGAAGACGGTCTGGTGAAGGTGGTATCGCCCATCGAAGGCTCGCCAGCCGACCGTGCAGGCCTCAAACCCAACGACCTGATCACCAAGATCGATGACACCGCCGTCAAGGGTCTGTCGCTGACTGATGCCGTCAAGAAAATGCGCGGCGAACCCAAAAGCAAGGTCGTGCTGACCATATTCCGCAAGGATGAAAGCCGTACTTTCCCCGTGACCATAGTCCGCGAGGAAATCCGCACCCAGTCCGTGCGCAGCAAGGTGGTTGAACCTGGTTACGCCTGGATTCGCCTGAGCCAGTTTCAGGAGCGCACGGTTGACGATTTCGTCACCAAGATGGAAGCCATCTACAAGCAGGAGCCCAACCTGAAGGGCCTGGTGCTTGATCTGCGCAACGACCCGGGTGGCCTGCTTGATGCGGCCGTGGCCATCTCTGCCGCTTTTCTGCCAGAGAACGTGACTGTTGTGTCCACCAACGGGCAACTCGCCGAAAGCAAATTCATCTACAAGGCGTCGCCTGAGTTTTACCTGCGCCGTGCAACGAGCAATGACCCGCTCAAGCGCCTCCCCGCAGCCATGAAGACTGTGCCACTGGTGGTGCTGGTCAACGAAGGCTCGGCCTCTGCCAGCGAAATCGTTGCAGGCGCCCTGCAGGATCACAAACGTGCGGTCATCATGGGCAACCAGACTTTCGGCAAGGGTTCGGTGCAGACTGTGCGCCCGCTTGGCCCGGACACCGGCATCAAGTTGACCACTGCGCGCTACTTCACACCCAGCGGAAAATCCATCCAGGCACGCGGGATTGTTCCTGACGTGATGGTTGATGAAACCCTGGAAGGCAGCCCCTTTGCTGCCCTGCGCACCCGTGAAGCCGATCTTGAGAAACACCTTGCGAGCGGACAAGGCGCAGAGGTCAAGGATGCAGCGCGCGAAAAAGCCCGAGAGGAAGCATTGAAGCGTCTGGAAGAAGACTCCAGAAAACCGCCAGAACAACGCCGCCCGCCCGAACTGGGCAGCGAAAAGGACTTCCCGCTGATTCAGGCGCTCAACAAGCTCAAGGGCCGGCCTGTGATGGTCAGCAAAACGGCCGTGGTTGAGAACAAAAACGAGAAAAAAGACAACTGACAGGATCACCGACTGAACATCAGCTGCTGCCTGCCCGTTTTATGAACCCGCCGTGAATGACACGCAGCTGCTGCGTTATTCGCGGCACATCCTGCTCGATGAAGTCGGCATCGAAGGCCAGCAAAAATTCCTGGACTCGCATGTGCTGATTGTGGGTGCCGGGGGGCTGGGTTCACCCGTTGCGCTGTACCTGGGAAGCGCAGGCGTTGGCCATATGACCATCGTTGACCACGACAGGGTTGACGCCACCAACCTCCAACGCCAGATCGCCCACAATCTTGCGAGCGTCGGGCAATATAAGGTGGAATCGATTCAGCAGGCAATTGCAGCCATCAACCCTGATGTACAGGTAACCGTGGTGGCGCATCGCGCTGATGACGCGTTGCTGGACAAGCTGGTGCAACAAGCGGATCTTGTAGTGGATTGCACCGATAACTTTGCCACCCGGCATGCGATCAATCGGGCGGCGGTCAGGCATCAAAAACCACTCGTCTCCGGCGCGGCCATCAGGTTCGATGGGCAGATCTCTGTGTACGACACACGTCATTCATCGTCACCCTGCTATGCCTGTGTGTTTCCGGAATCAGAGCGGGTAGAAGAGGCCCATTGCGCGACCATGGGCGTATTTGCGCCATTGGTAGGCATCATCGGCAGCGTCCAGGCCGCAGAAGTCCTGAAGGTGCTTTGCGCCACTGGCGAACCACTGACTGGCCGCATGCTGATGCTTGACGGCCGCACGATGTCGTGGAATGAAGTGGGTATGCCGCGCGATCCGCATTGTGCGGTTTGCGGCCAGAGGTAGCCCGGTTCGACCTGTCAGTTCACACCCTGAGGCAACGGTGCTGCACGAGCAGGCGCCTCCGCACGTTTTACTGGTGGGGTCGTAGCTGTCGTCGTCTGAGCCTTTGCCTTTGGGTCTGCAGCAATCGCCAGCGCGTTGCGGCAATCGGCATCCTGACCGGGACCAGTTTCTATGGTGGCTGCCAGGGCCAGCAACGGATTGATAAATGCCAATCCCAGCGTCACGCCGGCACGCGTACCCAACGCCAGCTTGTCAGGACCTGCCGATGGCGATGCGAAAGTGCCGCCAATTTTGAGCGGGGAGCGAAAGCTCAAAATACTGCGATCCTTGGGCTGGGGACTCAAGGTGATGTCCAGAGTCTCGCTGGCCAGATTGATCTGGCCCGCACCGTTAATAACCGTGTCTGCCGTATCGAGCACGATGACCTTGCTGCTCATGAGGCCCTGCTTGACCTCAAACGCAGCGGCTGAACAAAGCAGCTTGACATTGCGGTCTCCACGCACAAAAAACTTGATGACCTCGCCACCATCAAGGCCCATGAATTCCAGCAATATGTTGCTGAGCTCGCCCTTGCCCATAAGCACTGCCACGTCACCCGAAGAAGAAGCAAGCATCTGCGCAGCAGAATTTCCGCGCCCGGTCAGGTTGACTTGTCCACTGATTTTTCCAAACGCGCTTTTTGTGGTCTCTATGGTCGGAAAAAGCTGGTTAAGCTGAACGGCGCGCAAAGCGAGACGGGCATCAAAGGAGGCCGGCGCGACATTGACGTCTACACTGAATTTTCCAGCGAGCGAACCGCCCGCTACCCCCAGCATGAGCGGGTCAAGTTGAAGTACGCCATTGTTCAGTTTCACATGGACGCTGCCCTTGTCCAGCGGAAGTTCCTCCACGTGACGGATGTTTGCGGCGCTGTACACCACATCGGCGTTCATGGATTTGAGTCTTACAAGGTCAAGCGTGGCGGTCGGCAACACCTTGCGCGAAGGGTCTGCTTTCATGAGGGCAACGGGCTTTGCCATCGCAGGGCCTGCAACTGCTGTGCTTGAAGCTTTGGGTGCGGACGCCGCTGTCTTGACCGGCAAACCGATCACCGGCCTCAAGTCTTCGAAGTCGAGAAGCTTTGACTGCACCTTGCCGGTCAGCATGGGCACGGCTGCAGAGGTGTTAAAACTCAGATCCCCGCTGAGGTCAGAGTTACCCAACACACCCTGAATCTGTCTCGCAGTCCACACATCACCATGCTTGTCCAGCCTCCCCCTCAGTTTGTAGGGCGGCGTTGATGGCAGCACCACGCCCGCGAGTTGGTAGAGCTCCTCCAGGTTGCGCCCCTGAATGTCAAAACTGGCGTTCAGACCGCTCAATTCCTGCAGATTTTCAATCGTTCCTTTGGCCTTGAGCGTGGTGTTGCCTGCAGCCGCTGTCACCTCGATTGGAAATGCCGCCTGAAAGTCCTTGCTGAGCTGCAGCACCCCACCTGCGCGTCCGCTGGCAGTGAATGGCGCATTGCGCCACTTGCCGGCTACCTTGTAGGCCAGAGGAAGTGGGGTCGAAGTCGTCGAAGTCGGCCCAGCCGTCGTCACAGGTTGGGGGCCCTCCGCGGCAAGCGAAAACTGCGCAACCATGTCGGCCCCCTGCGCTGATGCGCGATACTTCAATGTGCCCGCATCGACGGTCAATGCGCCTATAAGCGGCGAAGAACCGGTGTCCGAGGTGTCCCGCGACAGCGCCCACGTCCGCCGGCCATCCGGCTCAAGCTGCAGGCCTATAAGCGGCTCTATCAATGAAATCCGCGGCAATTCGACCTTGCCCCTGAGCAGCGGCCATAACCTGATGTCGAACTCCGCCGCCCTGGCCTTCACCAGATAAGGCTCGCTGGCCCACTCTGGATTGGCAAGTTCAAGTCCGTCCGCACGCACGGTCACTGTTCGACCGAGGTCAACCGAGAGGTGTTGCGTGATCTCGAAGCGGCGGCCAAGCTGGTCGGAAACATAGCGATTGATGGGACCACGCAGGACATCCCATGGAAAAAACAGGATCACCAACACCAAGGCGACGATAAGTACGGCCAGCCCAACAAGAATGCGCCTGGTCACCACAAAGCGGTTTTTGGGATCGGGAAGCTCTGCGGAGGAATGAATGGACATTCCATACTGTCAATCGCCCAGCCTGTTAAAACCATGGGCGGTCACCATTTAAAGCTGTGGGCAACTGCCTACAGCGCAGGGTAGGAAACATCCTACAGCTTGTGAACTCCGGTGCTGTCAGAATCGCTATAAATAAAGATACTTTAGGAAACAAACAGACCTTGCAATGTGATTTCACCAGCAAGGCTCCATGAGCCATCGCCGCAGTACCGGCCCACCTGGACCTGATCCGTGAGATTGAAAACCTTCATAGTCGAAGACAACCCTACCATCCGCGAAAACCTGATTGCGACTCTGGAGGAATTGGCAAGCGTTGAGGCCGTGGGCACCGCAGACACGGAAAACGAAGGCAAGGCCTGGCTCACGACAAGATCGGGTGACTGGGATCTGGCCATCATTGACCTTTTCCTGAAGCAGGGCAGCGGGCTTGGCGTCTTAAGCGCGTGTCGCAACAGGAAACCGTCACAAAAGGTGGTGGTTCTGAGCAACTACGCCACCGCTGACATTCGCCAGCGCTGTGCCCAGATAGGCGTGGATGCCGTGTTCGATAAATCCAACGAGATTGACGCGCTGGTGGACTACTGCATTCAGCTAGGTAGCACCAGCGCTTGAAACCGCGTTGCCAACGCGATTGAAGGATCGGGTGAAATCAGTCGATCAACTTGTTCTTCAGTGCGTAGTAAGTCAGGTCACTGTTCGATGCAAGACTCATTTTTTCCATCACGCGCGTCCGGTAGGTACTGACGGTCTTGACGCTGAGCGACAGGGCTTTGGCAATATCGCCAGCCGTTTCCCCCTTGGCAAGCTTGAGGAACACCTGGAATTCCCGCTCCGACAGTTGCTCGTGCGATGCCATATCGTTGGGCCGGTTCAGTTGCTGCGCAAGAAGCTCCGCAACCGTCGGTGTGATGTAGCGCTTTCCAAGGGATATGACGCGTATTGCATCCACAATTTCCGCCGGGTCACATTCCTTGTTGAGGTAGCCACTGGCACCCTGGCGGATGAGGTTGACGGCGTAATGCTCTTCCGGGTAGCCGCTCAGAATGAGGATGCCCACGTCGGGCGCCTTTGCACGTATCATGGCCAGAGCGTCTATGCCACTCTGTCCGGGCATGGACAAATCCATGACAAGGATGTCAAGCTCAACATTGCGCACGAGGTCGATCGCCTCACGGCCGCTTCCAGCTTCGCCGACCACACGCAGGTCCACCTGGTCGGAGAAAAATTGCTTGAGTCCGGACCGCACAATGGCGTGGTCATCCACAATTCCAATTTTGATCATGTCGCTGTCTTTCTAGGGAAGCCCGCATTGCAGGCAAACGGTGTGACACAGGCTAACCAGCCGGCTGCCCACATTAACTTCAGTGCCTATTATTGACGAATATCATCGCTAAGTATCCTACTGATCGTTCATGAAAAAATTTGCACTTCCGAAAATGGCCATCAGCCTGCCTCTTGCAGTGCTGGCTGCTGCCATACTGATTTTCATTAACGAGCTCAGTTTCCGACAGTCTACCGCTGCTGCGGCCAGCATAGAAGAGGCGCAGCAGACCAGGGGCGCACTCAACAAACTCATGCAGCATGTGCTGGATGCCGAGACCGGCCAGCGCGGCTATCTGCTCACCGGCGAGGCCCGTTACCTCGAACCTTACAGCGCCGCTACTGCGGAGATCAATCAGAACCTGGACGTGCTGCGGCAGCTTTTTGTACCCTACCAGGACCAGCTTACCGAATTTGCAGCCATGTCGCGCCACGTGTCAAGCAAGCTGGCAGAAATGGACCTCAGCGTGAGAATGCGCCGCGAGGGCAACGAAGACGCCTGGAAGTTCGTCATGACGACCGATGTGGGGCAGGAGCACATGGAAGCGATTCGCGCGCGCTCCGTCAAACTTGCAGCCAGCAGCATCAGGCGCATGGAACAGGCCCAGTTGCAGATCAAGCAGACATTGCAACTGTCACGGATCGGTGTGGCCATCATGGCTATGGCGGGCTTGCTGGCCTTCTACATGTATCTACTGCAGACACAGGCATTGTTGCAATCTGGCGAACGAGAGAAAGAATCCCTGCAGCGCGAACGGGACCAGCTCGATTTGCAGGTAAGGGAGCGAACCGCCAACCTCGCCGAGTTGGCCACACACCTGCAAAATGTCAGGGAGGATGAACGCGGTCATCTTGCCCGGGAATTGCACGACGAACTAGGCGCCCTGCTAACTGCCGCGAAGCTTGATGTGGCAAGACTGAAATCACGTCTGGCAGGCAACCTGCCGGAAGCTGCGGACCGGCTGGCCCACCTGACGGAAACACTCAACAGCGGGATCGCGTTGAAACGACGCATTGTGGAAGACCTCAGGCCTTCCTCGCTGTCCCATCTCGGACTGGTTGCATCACTGGAAATACTCGCGCGCGAATTCGAGGAGCGTTCGGGCCTGTCCATCACCACAGACCTAGAAACTGTCGATCTGGGAGGATCAGCGCAATTGACCGTTTATCGACTGGTACAGGAGTCGCTCACCAACATCGCCAAGTATGCTGAGGCCAGCCAGGCGGTAATAAGCCTGCAGAATATGGAAAGCTACACCCTGATCGAAGTTCATGACAACGGCAAAGGCTTTGAAGTCGGCAATGTGTCAAGCAGCAGCCATGGCCTGGCCGGAATGCGCCACCGCGTGGAAGCTGCCGGTGGGCGACTTACAGTGGACAGCACAAAGGACACTGGCACACGCATTTCTGCAGTGCTGCCAAAGACTGTCTGACCCGCCAATCAGCAGAATTAAATATCACTTTCCTCATATCTTGAGCCGCGAGAGTGATGCAACGAGCCGGCCCTCAAACTGTCAGCACCCTCCTACAGAGCCTGAACTAGGCAACTGACAACCCTGCGGCACGACAGCCGATGGGGCCAGCCGAGTCCAGTCAATACCATTGCGACATGTCCAAGGGACCCGTTTACATCATCAGGGAGATGTAAGAAGGGCACGTAAAAACCATTTTCAAGGAGCTCGCATGCTGCATTACTCGGTTGTTTTTCTGGTTATCGCTCTGATTGCCGCCGTATTCGGATTTGGCGGCATTGCAGCTGGTGCGGTGGAAATTGCAAAAATTCTGTTTTTCATCTTTGCCATCATGGCCATCGTCAGTTTTGTTGTGAGCCTTCTGCGAAAGAACTGATTTTCGTCTTGCTCAACTTTATAAAAAACAGTAGCCACCGCACAAATCTCATCACACAACGCCCACAGTTACCAACCTAATAGGAATTCTCATGACCATCACAACATCCCGAACCCGCGACTCAATTCCCGGCGCTGCCGGCGCGAAGCAGGCTTCTGACGAAGCTCTGCAATCGGCCGAAAAGGCAGTAGATACGACCCGCGCCTACGCCAATGACGCGCTTGATCGTGCAGAAGACAAGGTTCGTGAACTCAGGGGCAATGTGGATCCACTGATTGAAGCCATGGCAACAAAAGCACAGAAACTGGCTCGCCAGAGCCTCGACATTGCGGCTGAAGCCAAGGAAAAAGCCCAGCAATCGCTGTCACGGTATGCAAGTGCTACGTCACAGTATGTTTCCGAGCAACCGGTGCGGTCAGTATTGATAGCAGCCGCTGTAGGTGCAGCCGTGGCACTGCTGGTGTCTGCCAGTCGCAACCGCGATCGCTATTGAACTGATCCAATCATGAAAAACGGATATGCATTCATTCTCAGGTGAGCGCCGTTCCTTTCGATCATAAAAACTACAACAAGCCGGCCATGCTTCACCCCCTGTTTTCCACCGTCATACAACGTCCGGATCTGGTTGCGGATCACGTATCTGCATACGCTGCCCTGTTCAACCAGGAGCTCAAGGCAATAGGTACAAGCGCTCTGGCGCGAATAGCTGCATGGGTACTTGTTGTTTTGTGCGCATTTCTTTTCCTGTCGCTTGCTGGCATGGCACTGATGCTGGGATTTGCCAATAACCAGTTTCATTGGGCGCTGGTCGCAGTACCGGGTTGCGCCTTGCTGATGACGATGATTGCACTTGTCAAGGCGCGCAAGCCTATGCAGCAGGACCATTTCCCAGAGCTGAAGGCTCAGCTTGACAGTGATGTCCATGCACTTCGTGTAGCGGCCTGACATCATGAGCGGACCAGAACTTACTCCTCAACAGCGGCTTGCATCAAGCCGCAAGGCCATTGTTCGCCACATGACGCAGAGTGACACGCCTGAAGACAGTGGCACAAGCCCGATAGAGTCAGACGGAATGGAAGGTTATGGAGACGCACCCTCTGGCGGCGGGTCTTGGGCTGCGATTAGGCACACGGCCAAGGTGTGGTGGCAACACCACCCTGCGCAACTTGCCTTAAATCTGGCGAAGCCATTACTGGGCCGCTATGCAGCGGAAAAGCCTCTGCAGTTACTGGGAATCTCGGCGGGTTTGGGAGTCGCGGCAGTGGTCTTGAGGCCTTGGAGACTGATATCCGTCACAGGGCTTCTCTTTGCTGCCGCGAAAACTTCCGATCTGCCTGTGCTATTGATGTCAATACTTTCGCCGGCTCATCGGGCCACTGATCATTCCGAAGAAACTCGATGACTGTACTCAGAGTGCACTGTTGCGGGAATTTGTCGGCCAGTTCTGACCATGTCAAGAATTGCTTTAACCACCGGTTGATTGGCGTTGTGCGACCGATCAGCAGGCTTTTTAATTACAGCACTGACATACTTTAAATATCAAAGGAAATAATATGAAATACGCTCGCGCAATTGCATTCGCCGCCCTGACCGGCATCACAATTTTGTCCACTGGTTGCGCCGTTGTGCGCGGTCAGGAAACTGCAGGTGCATTCGTTGACGACACCGCCATCACAACTGCAGTGAAGGCCAAATATGTTGAGGACAGGACTGTTGCCGCAACTTCAATCAACGTTGAAACGCTTAACGGCACCGTGCAGCTGTCCGGATTTGCAAAATCCCAGGCTGAAAAAGACAAAGCAGAAGCTTTGGCTCGCGGCGTGAAGAACGTTCGCGCCGTCCGTAACGATATCGCCGTCCGTCCTTAAGAAGCGCATTTCCGGTGCGTTGCACCGGACGTAAAAGCCTCCATCACGGAGGCTTTTTTGTGCCTGCTGGAGCAAACGGGTAGCCCGGTGGGAGCTACAACCAAATGACTGTCAATAAAACCAGATCCCTATTTTGCGTTGCTATCGGTGATGGGTTTGCCCGGGAGTCGAGGAAAACAGCTGCCATGACGTTTTCTGAAGTCACGCGGAATTTCAGGCGCACCAAGGGCAAAAATACCAAGTCGCGCAGTACTCGCGGCTTGTTGCTCCCGTGCATAAGGACCGGGTTGGTCACGGTAGCCGTATGACCAAGCATGCCCCTGCAGGACCAGCCAGCGCCCGAGGTCCTCATCACCTACATCGACCCGTGAGAGCAACCTCCCATAATCGTCAAGGCGTTGGTGAGTGATGGTGACCACCTGCCCCAGCACACGCCGCTGGAGGGCATGCCGCGCAACCAGGCCGTAAGATTGACATATCTCTGGCGCATCAATTCCTGCGATGCGCACCTTCAACAAGATACCGTCGCTACTGATCCAGACTGTGTCGCCATCGACTACACGATTGACCACACCCCTGCGAACTTGAGGTGCAGATTCTGCCAGGGTCAGTGTCGCCAATATCATCACGAGGGCACAGAAAAAAATCACCGCAGCCTTTCTCAAAATGCCATTCGCAGATGGGTGCAGGACGGTGCAAGTCTCCGTCTTGGGTTGCCGCGAGTGTATCGTCATGTTATGCCGTGATGATCCAACCCTCGATGGGATCAGTATTCGAAGGCAGTCCATAAAGCAAAGCACCGTCATCATGACGGGTTTGCGCCCAGGCGGCCTGCATCAGGCACAGGGTCGCATCCAGTCTGTCACCTTTGGCATCATCTGCCAGGCTGTCACGCTGGGCATGCGTCAATTTGAGCCGGAGAGACAACCGCGTCTGCCCATGCTCAAGTGCAGTGATCAGGTCCTTGCGCGCAATCAGTCTGTCCGGGGTCTGCCTTGCTTTATCGTCACTTTTATAGGAACGCTGACCCAATATTTCACGCGCCAGTAATCCAGGGTAAGCCTCCAGCGCAACCCGCGTACGGTCACCTTCATGCAGCCCCGGCATATGGACGCCGGCCGCAAGCAATCGCGGTGCACCGGCGTGCAACATGTAGGCAACAGGCGGGTTGACCCATTTCATCGAAGGGCTGGCGCCAGCCGGAATATCCGAGGCACGGTGTGCAAATTTGCCCCCCACCGGTCGCGCGTCACAGAAGCCTGCAAAAGTACGCCGTATATCCGCTCGCTCCATGCCTGAGTAGTGCCTGATGAGCTCCGGCCACGTCTGCGGCCAGTCGAGTTGCATTACCAACTCGCGTGGCAGGCCGAAAGGGAAGTCAAAAGCACCCAGCCAGTGCTGCGGGCGAGCAAGCCACGCGCCAAAGTCATCAAGCGAATCCAGATGCTCAATGCGGGACAGCTGGACGCGCCCCCCGGCGCAGGTTCCCAAAGCCATGACGATAGGTTTCTGGCGGGTGGGCGCACTTGAAAAATCACATCCGACCAGCAATCCTGTAGATGAAGTCATGCGCTGATTGTCATGCACCCGAAGGCGTCAACCCACGGCAAGGCTCATCACGCCGGCAGCGATCAGGACCGCACCAAACAACCGCTGGACGCGATCTCCTTCACCCAGCAGGTGCCCGCCAATGAGGGCGGCAAACAGCATGGATACTTCGCGCGCGGGGGCAACATGCGAGAGCGGCGCAACCTGCATTGCATAGAGCACCAGCACATAAGACAAGGGACTGATTGTGCCTATGAGAAGCGCATATTTCCACTGGCTGCGCCAGAGTCCCACACCTGCGGATCTGTCCCTCAAAAATGAAGGTGCCAACAATGCGACGCGTACAAAATTGCCGAAATAGTCGACCAGTATGGGCGACATCAAGAGGAACTTGACCGCATACCCATCAACAACCGTGTAGCTCGCAATAAAGGCACCAGTCAGCAGGCCATAAAGCATGCCCTTGTGGACGCGCCTTCGATGAACAGGTTCATGGGCAGCCCGCAAGAGTGCGGGGCCACCTGCAATCAGGAATACACCGGCCACCACCCCGACAATTCCCGCAAACCCAAGGGCAGAAATTTTTTCACCCAGAAAAATGATGGCCACAAGGGACGACAGCAAGGGGCCTGAGCCACGTGCGAGAGGATAGACCACCGTCAAATCGGCTTTGCGGTAGCCGCGCAGCAGAATTACGTAATACAACACATGAAGCACACCGCTGACGACAATCAGTACCCACTCACGCCAGCCCCATTCCGGGATAACATCCCAGGCCGCCCACAAGCCGACAGGCGCCCAGACCAGCATCACCATGATGCTGGTGAAAAAAGCGAAGCGGGAGTCACCTCCCGCCTTTTTTGCGGCGATATTCCAGCTGGCGTGAATCAGGCCGGCGAGGATGACCAGGGCAAACGCAGAAAGCGGCATGACATAGCCAGCTCATCGCGCCAGTCGGCGCTGAGCCATTTGTGCAGGGTCAGGTGCGGCCCATGATGGAGGCGGTTGCCATCAGTTCTTCAAGCAACGCCAGCGACACCTTGCCCGACACGGAGTACGGGTCAAGCTCGGGCGTCTCCGAGTACTTCAGCAGGATTGAAGTATTGAGTTTGGCAATATTGACCTGGCCCATCGTCCAGCTGCCAAAACGACGTTCGGAGATTTCTTCGTAGTGAAGAAGGATGACATCCTTGTGGCGAATGTCTTTCTGGATGTGGCCATACAACTCGCTGACCTGTGTCCTGCCGCCCTCCAGAGCCTGCAGGAAGATGCCGCCGCCGTAACATAGGATGCCTGTGATGCCGCAGGCAGGGTTGTGGCTGCGTGACTGGGCCAGGATGGCATCTGTTGCGGCAGGGGTCTGGTCCGCAGCGCGGCTGGCATAAAGAAGGCGTACCAACATGTTTGAATGTCCTCAGTTGCCGTTGTTGTGTTTGGGAATCAGCGAGAGGAATTCGCGGCGCAGGTTGGGATCTTTCAGGAAGACACCTCGCATGACCGAGTTGATCATCTTGCTGTCCATGTCCTTGACGCCACGCCAGCCCATGCAGAAATGGGTGGCTTCCATAACGATGGCCAGGCCGTCCGGGGAAGTCTTTTCCTGTATCAGGTCAGCAAGTTGCACCACAGCTTCTTCCTGGATTTGGGGACGGCCCATCACCCACTCCGCCAGGCGCGCATATTTGGAAAGGCCAATCACGTTCGTGTGTTCGTTGGGCAGAACACCTATCCAGAGTTTGCCAATGACAGGGCAAAAATGGTGAGAACACGCACTTCGAACTGTGATCGGACCGACGATCATCAGCTCGTTGAGATGCTCGGCGTTCGGGAATTCGGTAATGGTTGGCCCAGTGACATAGCGCCCCTTGAACACCTCATTGAGGTACATCTTCGCGACGCGCCGCGCGGTATTGTTGGTGTTGTGGTCGCTCGCGGTGTCGATCACCATGCTGTCAAGCACACCCTGCATCTTGACTTCAACCTCGTCCAGCAATTTTTCGAGCTCACCTGGCTCGATGAACGCGGCAATGTTGTCATTGGCATTGAAACGTTTGCGGGCGAGGTTCAGGCGTTCCCGGATCTTCACGGATACCGGCGTGCCTTCTTCTGTGCTCTCGCGTTGTGGCGTATCGGATTTCATAAGCATGGCCAATGTTACCAGCCTGCCCAAAAATCAGGCATGCCCGGTTTTTTGGCCCCGCGCAGCCGAAAAAACCTTTCCTGGCAGGCTTATTCGCTATAACTTCAATAGCAATTCAAGACTCTCCAGCGTGTCGGCATCATGCAGGGGCTTGTCCTTGCGTATTCTGAGCATTCGGGGGAAACGCACGGCAATGCCGCTTTTATGCCGCGGGCTGCGATTGATGCCCTCAAATCCCAGTTCAAACACAAGGGTGGGTTTGACACTTCGGACTGGTCCGAATTTTTCAAGGGTGTTTTTGCGAATCACGCTGTCGATCTGGCGGAACTCTTCATCGGTAAGACCAGAATACGCTTTGGCAAACGCCACCAGTTGCAAGGCATCGGGCATGGCAGGTTCCCGATTTTCAATCGCCCTTACAACTGCTGCGGCCTCTTGCGCATCGCGTGGCCGGCGGTTCCAGACCGCAAACGTGTAGTCGGTGTAAAGCGATGCGCGTCGCCCGTGCCCGGCCTGCGCATAGATAAGCACACAGTCGACCGTCATGGGCTCTATCTTCCATTTCCACCACAGGCCGTCAGCCTTGGTGCGACCCGTACCATACGAAGCATCGAGCCGTTTGAGCATGAAGCCTTCAACACCGCGTGCGCGCGATTCTGTACGTAGCGTTTCAAAGGCCTCCCAAGTTGGCAGCTTTTCCACAGGGGAGATTTTCAGCGCTGTACCAGCCAGCAAGTCTTCAAGCTTCTGGCGGCGATCACCCTGGGGTTGACTGCGAATATCCTTGTGATTCAGTTCAAGCAGGTCATACGCCATGAAGGTCACAGGCGCATCAGTCAGGATTTTCTTGCCCAGGGTCTTGCGCCCGATACGCTGCTGTAACAGGGCGAAGCTGGCAGGCCTACCCGTTGAAAATTCAGACACATCAGCATCTTTGGCCCACACCATGATTTCGCCGTCCAGCACCGTACCGTCAGGCAGGGCCTGGGCCAGCGCGACAATCTCCGGAAAGCGCTCGGTGACCAGTTCTTCGCCGCGCGACCATATCCACACCTGTCCGGCCCGCTTCACGACCTGTCCGCGAATGCCGTCGTACTTCCACTCTACCTGCCAGTCACCAACAGGACCCAGCCTGGCATCCAGTCTTCCGAGAGGCGTATCCAGCTGGTGTGCAAGAAAAAAGGGATAGGGCTGGCCAGCGTCCTGAATATCCGCCACACCCGCCTCCGTGATCGCAAGCAGTGCCTCATACCGGTCGGCAGTGGGCATCACTTTCGCATCCACATAACCCATCATCCGCTGTGCAATCCGTTTAGGGTCAATACCCGAATGGGCCGCCAGCGCGCGCTGCACGAGCAGTTTGCTCACACCCACACGGAAGCCGCCACCGACCAGTTTGGTCAGCAGAAAGCGGACTTGCGAATCAAGCTCGTGCCAGTAGGCACGTATTCGCAAGGCGACCTCGGTTTCGGGCAGGCCACGAAGCGGCAGGAGACGGTTTTCGACCCAATCGGCCAGACCCAGGTCTGATTCAACAAAGTCCAGCGGAAGGATGTAGGCTATGGTCTCGGCCAGATCTCCGGTGGCCTGATAACACTCCTCAAAAAGCCAGTCCTCAATACCCGCCTCATCACAGGCGAGCATGCGCAGTGAGGATGTCTTGACCACCTGCCTGGGCTTGCCCCCAGAAAGAAAATAAACAGCCCAGGCCGCATCACCTGCCGTCGCCCTGGCAAAGTACCTTTGCAGGGCATCTACCTTTGCAAGAGTGGACGTGGTTGCGTCCAGTTCGGTAAACAGCCGGGCGAAATGTTTCATGAGGCCGTATCAGGCAATGGGAGTGGCAGCAGGAGTCGTAGCATCAAACTGGGCATCTGCGGAATCGTCGCCGTACTCTGTCTCAAAAGCCTCGGCCCGAAGACCTTGTTCAGTGAGGTAGCGAACAAGTACAGGAACGCTACCATGCGTGACAATGACACGGCTGGCGCCAGTTGCGCCTATGGCCCCCATCAGACCCGGCCAGTCGGCATGATCGCTGAGCACAAATCCCCTGTCATAACCGCCACGCCGACGCGCACCGCGCAACTGCATCCAGCCGCTGGCAAACGCATTGCTGACCTCGCCGAAGCGCTTGATCCAGGGCCCACCTGCTGCGCCTGGTGGGCAGAGCACCAGGGCGCGCCGAAAGTCAGCGGGATCAGTGACATCACTGACAATTTTCGTATCAGGCAAGCTGACGCCAGCTGCCCGGTACGCCGTATTGAGTGCTTGCACTGCCCCATGAACAATGATGGGGGCAATGCCCGCATCGAGGCCACTGAGAATGCGCTGCGCCTTGCCAAAGCTGTAACACATCAAAACGCTTGCACGCCCGATTGCTGCGTTGGCCGCCCACCAGCTGTTGATCTCTGCAAAAATTTCCGCATCGGGTCGCCAGCGATAGATGGGGAGACCGAATGTCGATTCGGTAATGAATACATTGCAGGGCACGGGCTCAAAGGGCGTACATGTCGCGTCCGGCACCACTTTGTAATCACCACTGGCTACCCAGACCTGCCCACCGTGTTCAAGCCTGACCTGCGCAGACCCGAGCACGTGGCCAGCCGGGTGCAGGGAAACCTTCACGCTGTTGTGCGTGATCTGTTCACCATAGTCCAGAGTCTGCAGCTCAATGACTTCACCCAGCCTCGATCTCAGCACACCTTCAGAGGGAGTGCTGGCCAAATAATGACCGTGGCCCACGCGCGCATGGTCAGCATGCGCATGGGTGATGACTGCACGATCAACCGGTCGCCAGGGGTCGATATAAAAATCACCCGGCGGGCAGTACAGGCCCTCTGGCCTCTGGACAATCAGATCCTGCATTCGAAAGAAGTTGTGGGAATTTATCCGATCAATAACCGGACTCCAGAGTATGAAGCCTGCATTCGGACAACTGTAGGCGGCGCGATTGAAGCAGCGTCCGCAAGCTTCCCTTGCGGCAGTTTTTAAACCGCGCCGACAGCTCCCGGCGGAAGGCTCACTCGGCGCGCTGGAGTGTGATGCGGGCAAGCATCAACACGGCTTCAGCATTGGAAGGTGAGAAGCAGCGGTCGGCCGCTTCAAGCAACGGCAACCACTCAAACGCTGTATGTTCACGCGGGTTCAGCGCTATGGGCATCCGGCCAGGAACACAAAGGCCAAAGACGTGCTCCGTGTTGTGCGTTACATCGGGCGCGTAACGACCACGCCAGGCCGGATAAATCTCATAGGTATTGGAGACTGCCCAGTCCGCAAGAGCGTCAGGCTCACCTGCAATACCCGTTTCTTCAAACACTTCACGCAACGCCGTTTGTGCGAGAGGCTCGTCATGAGTATCACGCGAACCAGTGACGCTCTGCCAGAAACCAGGATTGTCGGCCCGCTCGATCAGGAGCACCTCATGAGCTGGCGTGTAGATGACCACCAGCACCGACTCAGGAATCTTGAAGACTTTCAAGACGCTCGGTTCCCGAATCTGACAAGAATCAGCCAAGCATCAGGATTTGGTGGGCGTGGTCAGGCTGGCTGAGGGTTACGAAGCCGGATGTGCAGTTCGCGCAGCTGCTTTTCATCAACCGGGCCAGGTGCGTGCGTGAGTAAATCCTGCGCACGCTGTGTTTTTGGGAATGCAATCACGTCGCGAATGGACTCGGCTCCCGTCATCATGGTGACGATGCGGTCCAGGCCAAACGCAAGGCCCCCATGCGGTGGCGCGCCGTACTGAAGTGCGTCCAGCAGGAATCCAAACTTTTGCTGGGCTTCTTCGGTGCCAATTTTCAGCGCGCTGAAAACCTTGCTTTGCACCTCGGCGCGGTGGATACGGACCGAACCGCCGCCCAGTTCCCATCCATTGAGCACCATGTCATAGGCCTTGGCAATGCATTTGCCCGGATCGGTATCCATCCAGTCTTCATGGCCATCCTTTGGCGCAGTGAAAGGATGATGTACGGCGCTCCAGCGCTGGTTTTCCTCGTCATGCTCGAACATCGGGAAATCGACCACCCACAGAGGTCTCCATCCCGCCGTGAAGAGTCCGGTCTTTTTGCCGAAGACGCTGTGGCCAACCTTCAAACGCAATGCACCTATGCTGTCATTGACGATCTTTTCCTTGTCAGCGCCAAAGAAAATCAGGTCGCCATTGGCGGCGTTGGTACGCTTCAGGATCTCTGCAATTGCTGCATCGTGGATGTTCTTGACAATGGGACTTTGCAGGCCTTCACGACCCTTGCTCACGTCATTGACCTTGATCCACGCCAGGCCCTTGGCACCGTAAATTTTCACAAACTCGGTGTACCCGTCTATCTCGCCGCGGCTCATTTCCGAGCCACCCGGCACGCGCAGTGCCACCACGCGCCCACCTGCCGTCGTGGCCGGTGTACTGAACACCTTGAAGTCCACGTCGCCCATGACATCCGTCAACTCGGTGAATTCGAGGTTAACGCGAAGATCGGGCTTGTCAGAGCCGTAACGGTGCATGGCTTCCGCATAGGCCATGACTGGAAATTCACCGAGGTCGGTATCCAGCACATTCTTGAAGATCTTGCTGATCATTCCCTGGAACATGTCGCGGATATCCTGCTCGCCCATGAACGATGTTTCAATATCGATCTGGGTAAATTCCGGCTGGCGGTCGGCGCGCAGGTCTTCATCACGGAAGCATTTGGTGATCTGGTAGTAGCGGTCAAAGCCCGACACCATGAGCAGCTGCTTGAACAGCTGGGGGCTTTGCGGCAGGGCAAAAAACATGCCTTCGTTGACGCGGCTGGGCACCAGGTAATCACGCGCACCTTCAGGCGTGCTCTTGGTCAGCATCGGTGTTTCAATGTCAATAAAACCATTGGCATCCAGGAACTTGCGGGTCTCCATCGCGACGCGGTAGCGCAGCATCAGGTTGTTCTGCATATAAGGGCGCCGCAGGTCAAGCACCCGGTGCGTGAGGCGGGTGGTCTCAGACAGGTTGTCGTCGTCCAGCTGGAATGGCGGGGTCACGCTGGGGTTGAGCACCGTCATCTCATGGCACAGCACCTCAATCTTGCCGCTCTTCAGGCCGTCATTGGTCGTACCTTCTGGCCGGGCACGCACAACACCCTTGACCTGGATGCAAAACTCGTTACGCACGCTTTCTGCCGTCGCAAACATGTCGGCGCGATCTGGGTCACAGACCACCTGGACGTAACCTTCACGGTCGCGCAGATCCACAAAAATAACGCCGCCGTGATCGCGCCTGCGGTTGACCCAGCCGCACAGGCTGACGGTTTCACCCATCAGGGCTTCTGTCACCAGCCCACAGTAATGTGAGCGCATTTGTGATTTGACTTGGGAAACCATGGACATAGATAAATTCGCTTTTAAATTCGATTGCATTTGCGGACAGCGCAATTGGCTGCCATACCGCGTTTCAGGTTTATTTGGGTTTGTAATTGGCGGCACTTCCAGGCACCACCACACCCATGGAAATCACGTACGTCAGCGCTTCGTCAACGCTCATCTTGAGTTCTATGCAGTCTTCGCGCTTGAGCATGACGAAGTAGCCCCCAGTAGGGTTTGGCGTGGTCGGAACATACACGCTGAGGTAATCACCGGGTAAATGGTTCACGACATCGCCACCCGGGGTACCGGTCTGAAAACCAATGGTCCAGACCCCTTCGCGGGGCCATTGAATAAGCAGGGCTTTGCGGAAAGCGTTGCCGTTCTCGGAAAACAGGGTGTCGGACACCTGTTTGACGCTCGAATAAATGGACCGCACGATGGGGATGCGATTGAGCAGGATGTCCCACCAGCTGACCAGCTTTTTGCCCAGGAAGTTGCTGGCAAGTGCGCCTATCAGCAACACGATAAACAGGGCCAGCAACACACCAAAGCCGGGAATGTGAAACCCGATCAGTTTGTCCGGATGCCAGGAGCCAGGAAGAATCAGCAGCGTCTGGTCCAGCGTCACCACAATCCAGTCGAGCACCCAGACAGTAATGCCCAGCGGCACCAGTACCAGCAGGCCCGCGAGCAGCCACTTGCGGATCGCAGACATCAAGCGCCATCCTTGCCGGAAGATGGCTTGCTGGGAGCGGGAGCCGGGGAAGCAGCCTGCGCAGGTGCGGGAGTACTCGCGGCAGGGGCTGCGGTCGACTCTCCGGATTTTGAAGATCCCGAAGATGCGGACTCACCCTGGCCCGAGGGCGCGGGGGCGCCGGTGGCCTGGCCTCCGCGAAAATCAGTGACGTACCATCCTGAACCCTTGAGCTGGAACCCGGCCGCCGTTACCTGCTTCTGGAAAGCAGGCGCGCCGCAATTGGGACAGACGCTGAGGGGCGCATCCGACATTTTTTGCAAAACATCCTTTGCAAATCCGCAGGACTCGCATTTGTAGGCGTAAATTGGCATGGCTCTTAGGTTATTTCGGGTGAGGCAACGGGAGTTCGCACCCAAGGTGCAAAGCCCTCAATTATAGGCGTTGCCCGGATATGCACGATGCCAGCAAAGACCCCCGCAACTCAAGCCGTGAGCGGGCCGTCGCCTTAAAAAAAGCGCACCCTTGTGACTACCTGCATGACTATGAGTCCCAGTAAAAATCCGGCCCCGCCATAAATGATGCCCTGCAGCAGCTTGTTGGTACGTTTTTGCTCGGCCAGAAGCTCAAGCAACTCCCGGTTGTGGGAGGCCGGCCTGTCTTTAAGATATTGAGACAAAAGTCTGGGCAGGCCGGGCAGGAGCTTGGCATAGGCAGGCGCTTCGGCTTTCAACTGGGCCAGCAGTTTTTCCGGGCCTACCTGCTCCAGCATCCACTTTTCGAGGAAGGGTTTGGCCGTGCTCCACAAGTCCAGGTCCGGATCAAGCTCGCGGCCCAAACCCTCGATATTGAGCAGGGTCTTTTGCAGCAGCACAAGTTGCGGCTGTATCTCGACGTGGAAACGGCGTGAAGTCTGGAACAGGCGCATCAATACAAGGCCGAGCGAAATTTCCCTGAGGGGGCGGTCAAAATAAGGCTCGCAACAGGCGCGGATTGCAGCTTCGAGCTCATCAACACGGGTGCTTGCGGGGACCCAGCCGGACTCCAGATGCAGCTCCGCCACACGTTTGTAGTCACGCTGGAAAAAAGCGCTGAAGTTCTGCGCCAGATATTCCTTGTCGATCTCCGTCAGCGTACCGACGATGCCGAAATCCAGGGAAATGTAGCGGCCAAAAGTCGCAGGCTCCAGGCTGACCTGGATGTTTCCGGGATGCATGTCCGCATGAAAAAAACCGTCACGAAACACCTGGGTAAAAAAGATGGTAACGCCGTCACGCGCCAGCTTTTTCATGTCCACACCGGCATCGCGCAGGCGCTGTATCTGGCTGATGGGCACGCCTTTCATGCGCTGCATCACCATCACGTCGGGCATACAGTAGTCCCAGACCATTTCAGGAATCATCACCAGGTCAAGGTTCTGCATGTTGCGCCTCAGCTGGGCCGCATTGGCAGCCTCGCGGAGCAAGTCAAGCTCGTCATGCAGGTATTTGTCGAACTCGGCCACCACCTCTCGGGGTTTCAGGCGCTTGCCGTCAGCAGAGGCGCTCTCAACCCAGCCCGCCATCATATGCATCAGCGCAAGGTCTTTTTCGATTGCCGGTTGCATGTTGGGACGCAAGACCTTCACGGCTACTTCCCGCCCGCCAGGCAAAGTCGCGAAATGCACCTGGGCAATTGAAGCACTGGCCACAGGCACAGAATCAAAGGTAGCAAAAATATTCGCCAGCGGTCTGCCGAAAGCTTTTTCAATGATGGCAATCGCAATGGCGGAGTCGAAGGGGGGCACCCGGTCCTGCAAACGGGCCAATTCATCAGCGATATCGGGTGGGAGCAAGTCACGGCGGGTGGACATCACCTGGCCGAACTTGACAAAGATGGGCCCCAACCGTTCCAGAGCCTCGCGCAAGCGCATACCCCGTGGTGCCCGGAGATTGCGGCCCACCGAAACAACACGCGTCAGCAGCCGTATCCAGGGCTTCTCAAAACTGGAGAGCACCAGTTCATCCAGGCCGAATCGCAGCACGGTCCAGATGATGAAAAAGCCGCGAAAAATACGGCTCATGCAGCGGCCTTGCCGTCGCCAGAAGCAGGCGTGGCTGCAGGAACCACCGCAGCACCCGGTGCTCCAGGCCGCATGGCCATGAACTGTTTGAGCCCTGAAAGGATTTTGCGGCCCATATCGGCAATTGCATGGGCGGGGATGTCACCAACCACCCGGGACAAATCCTCCTCCACGTCCCAGCGAAGGTTATCGGCCAGCCAGCCAAGCTCTGCTGCAAGCTGGACATCCCCTTCAATCTTGACCGGCGGGGGTTTGCCTGCAAACACGGATTGGGCAGCCACAAAGGGGGAATCAGCAGCCACGGCAACCGACAGATCAGGTTTGGCTACCGCCGGTGCGCGGTCAAAAAGGCCTGCAGGTGTCACAAGCAAGTCCAGCGCAAAAACACCCCAACGCAGGTGTATCACATTGCCCTTTCGGCGCATCAGTCGGTCCTGCGCTTCTTTTTCCTGCATCAGCACATGGTTCAGAAAAAGAACAAGCCGCTGCTGGCCCTCGTCAACCATCCACGCAGGAGGCTGAAAACGGTTTGCAAGGGATTCCAGAAATGAAAAAGGGGACGATGTATTCATACGTCCCCGATTTTGACCGATAAACACTCAATCGCCGACCGGCCTGTCCCCCCATGTGGGTTACTCATCTTAGCGAGGTTTTTGCAAGTCAAGCCATGGAACCGGCTTTGCCGGGCCATAGGCGGGCGGCCCCCTCGGGGGGCAG
>JAZKHN010000107.1:8632-13938 GCA_040385325.1 Pseudomonadota bacterium | reverse complement strand
AAGCTGCACCCGATGGCTACACGCTGATGCTGGCCAATACCGGCGTGATGGTGATCAACCCTGCGCTTTACACAAAGCTGCCCTACAACACTCTTAAAGACTTCACGCCGATTGCGCGCACCGCCATGCAGCCCCTGGCGCTGCTCGTCAACCCGAAACTGCCGGTGAACAACCTCAAGGAATTCATCGCGTATGCCAAGGCGCGACCCGGGCAGGTGAATTACGGCTCGGCGGGCAACGGCGGCATCAGCCACTTGGTGCCGGAGATGTTCAAGAACGCAACCGGGCTCTTTCTTGTGCACATTCCCTACCGCGGCAGTGCGCCGGCGTTTACCGACCTGATGGCCGGGCAGGTGCAGTTCATGGGTGAATCAATCCCCCAGGCGGCCAACTATCACAAGCAGGGCAAGGTGCGCGCGCTGGCCGTGACCAGCAAGGAGCGCAACCCGGCACTGCCTGACGTACCGACCGTCATTGAATCCGGCGTCAAGGGTTTTGAGGTGGTGGGTTTCTACGGCTTTTTGGCGCCTGCGGGCTTGCCGAAAGACGTGACCGCCAAACTCAGCGACGCCTTTAAACAGGTGATGACCAACCCGGACATCCGCAACCGCATGGTGGCCCAGGGCGCAGACCCGGCCTTCATGGGCAGCGAGGAGTTCGGGCAGTTCCTGGCGGCAGAAACGCCGCGCTGGGCGGCAGCCGTCAAAGCCTCAGGCGCGCGGCTGGACTGAAGACTGCTCCATCCCAAACGTGGTGCGCGCACCAGGCAACACCGGCGCTGGCGCGCCCAAACAGTGCTTCAAATACGCCAGACTGGTGCCCACAACTTGTATACCAGTTTGAAAGACGAGTGAAATAGCTGGCACGCTAGTTGCACTTGTGGATGCATGGCCACCGCATCCGACATCAGCAACCGCATCATCGAAGCCGTCATGGCGCAGAAGCTTGCGCCCGGCTCCCGCCTCGGCGAACAGCAACTGGCCATGCTGTTTGACTGCAGCCGCACCATAGTCCGCGAAGCGCTCAACCAGCTGGCTGCGCGCGGCATTGTCACTGTCAGCAGCCGCCGGGGCTGGTATGTCATCGAGCCCTCGCAGGAAGAAGCGCGCGAGGCTTTTGAAGCACGCCGCGTGATCGAGATGGGCCTGATACGCTGCACGCAGGAGGTCAACAAGACTGCCATCAAACAACTGAAAAACCACCTGAGCCGCGAGAAGGCCGCCATCAAGGGCAGCGACGTTGGCCTGCGCAGCTTTTTGCTGGGTGACTTTCATGTCTGCCTGGCTGAATGCCTGGGCAACAGCCTGCTGGCCGACACACTGCGTGACTTCACTGCGCGCACCACGCTGATTGCCATGCTGTACCAGTCGTCGCACGATGCAGCGCAGTCATGCGAAGAGCATGTACAGATTGTTCAGGCGCTTGAAAAAGGCGACCTGGTGCTGGCTGAAAAACTCATGCAGGCGCACATCGGCAGTGTGCAGGCCACGCTCAAATTGCAGACCGCCAGTGGCGACCCGCTGGCGCAGTTGCGCAGCGCGCTCAGCCCATTGAGCACACCTCAGCAAGCCCCGGCCAAAACGGCACAAGACTTGCATACAAGTTCACCTAAAACCCGCCGGGGTGCGGCCAAAACCCTTGATGAACCTTCAACCTACCTGGGAGCATTGTTATGAAAGCCAGCAAACGTATTTTTTCTCTTGGCCTCGCCGCAGCAGCGCTGCTGGCCACCTTCGGTGCGCACGCTGATGCGCTGGATGACATCGTCAAGGCGAAAAAAATCATCATCGCCATTCCGACCGACTTTCCCCCGTATGGCTTTGTCGGCACCGACCTGAAGCCTCAAGGCCTGGACATCGACATGGCCAACTACATCGCCGCCAAAATGGGCGTGGCGATTGAGCTGGCCCCCGTGACCAGCGCCAACCGCATCGCTTACCTGTCGACCCGCAAGGCCGACCTGGTGATCTCTACCCTCGGCAAGAACCCCGAGCGCGAAAAAGTCATTGACTTCACTTCTGCCTACTCGCCCTTCTTCCAGGCTGTGTTCGCACCCAAGACCCTGAACATCAAGGGGTTTGCCGACCTGGCTGGCAAGAGCGTGGGCGTGACACGCGGCGCGATTGAAGACCAGGAGCTGACAAAACTCGCCCCTTCAGGCACAGACATCAAACGTTTTGAAGACAACAACGCCACCGTGTCGTCCTTCGTCGCAGGCCAGGTGCAACTGATCGCCACCGGCGCATCGGTCGCCGGCAACATGATGGCCAAGAACCCGCAGCTCGGTACCGAATACAAGCTGCTGCTCAAGGACTCGCCCAACTTCATCGGCGTCGGCAAGGGCGAAGACAAGCTGCGCCTGAAGGTCAACGACATCATCGCTGCGGCCAAGACATCCGGCGACCTGGACAAGATGGCCGTGAAGTGGCTGGGCCGTCCTTCGGGCGATTTGCCCAAGTAATTGGTACACCCCTGTTGGGGCTCACTGCGTGTAGCCCCCTCTCCCCTTGCAGGGGACTCCACCTGCGGCCCGGCGAAGCCGGTTCCGCGGTGGAACTGGCTTTAAGAGCAAGAAGAGCTTCGTTTTTTGGGAGGGTCGGCGGATGCGTGTTGAACTCGACTTTATTGCCGTTTTGAGCCAGTGGCCATTGCTGGTCAAGGGCGTCGCGTGGACGGTGGGCCTGACCGTTATTTCTGCCGTGATTGGCGTGGTGATCGGCATAGCTTTTGCCTGGTCGCGCTCGCATGGCTCGGTGTGGCTGAAAGCGGTGGTGGGCACCTATGTGGAGCTCATACGCAACACGCCTTTTATCGTGCAACTGTTTTTTGTGTACTTCGGCCTTCCGGCTGCGGGTGTCAAGCTGTCACCTGAAGTGGCGTCCATCATCGCGATGGTGATCAACCTCAGCGCGTATGCGACGGAAATTATTCGCGCCGGCATAGACGCCACACCCAAGGGGCAGATTGAAGCCGCCATGAGCCTGGCGCTTAACCGCATGCAGACTTTCATTCGTGTGGTGCTGCCGCCTGCGCTGCGCAAGGTGTGGCCTTCACTGGTGAGCCAGATCATCATCGTGATGCTGGGCTCTGCGGTGTGCGGGCAAATCTCTACAGAAGAACTCAGCTACGCCGCCAACCTGATCCAGAGCCGCAACTTCCGCGCGTTTGAGGCTTACATCGTGGCGACGGTGATCTATCTGTCACTCGCAATAGCCGTTCGTCAGTTATTGAACTGGCTCGGCCCCAAATTCCTTTTCGGGAGATAAGCCATGGTTGACTTCTCCGTCTGGGACATCTTCCGCAACCTGCTGCTGGCGGCGCGCTGGACTGTTGTGCTTTCGCTCATCGCTTTTATTGGTGGTGGTCTGGTCGCACTATTGCTGCTGATTGCGCGTCTGTCCAAGGTGAAGGGCGTTGGCCACTTCGTAGGCGGCTATGTGCAGGTCTTTCAGGGCACGCCTTTGCTGATGCAGCTCTTTCTTGCCTACTTCGGCCTGGCACTGTTTGGTGTGCGCACCTCTGCCTGGGTTGCGGCATCGATGGCGCTCATCCTCTACACCAGCGCCTACCTCACCGAGATCTGGCGCGGCTGCGTGGCCTCCATCCCCAAAGGCCAGTGGGAAGCCGGCCAAAGCCTCGCCATGAGCTTTCGTGAGCAACTGCAATACATCGTGCTGCCTCAGGCCATCAAGATTGCGATTCCGCCGACAGTCGGCTTTCTGGTGCAGGTGGTCAAGGGCACGGCACTGGCATCAGTCATTGGTTTCATCGAGCTGACCAAGGCGGGCACCATGATCACCAACGCAACCTTCAAGCCTTTTGTCGTCTACAGCTGTGTCGCCCTCATGTACTTTGCGCTGTGTTTCCCCATCAGCCTGTACGCCAAGATCCTGGAAAGGAAAATCAATGCAAGCCGTCGCTGAAACCACCACCGCTGCCGCAGACACCTCGCTGCGCTCCATCGTGCAGATCACTGCACTGCGCAAGTCCTACGGCACCAACGAAGTGCTCAAAGGCATAGACCTCAATGTGAAGCAGGGCGAGGTCATCGCCATCATCGGCAAAAGCGGCTCGGGCAAAAGCACGCTGCTGCGTTGCATCAATGGGCTGGAAGTCTTTCAGGAGGGCTCGCTCACCGTGGACGGCAAGCCACTGCTGCATGAAAGCGCCATGGCGATGCGCGAGTTGCGCCAGCGCGTGGGCATGATCTTCCAGAGCTTCAATTTATTCCCGCACCTCACGGTCGGCAAGAACATCATGCTGGCACCTTCGCTCGTCAAAAAGACTGCGGGTGCGGCGGCCATGGAACAGGCCCGCAAGCTGCTGGCGCGCGTCGGCCTGGCTGAAAAATTCGACGCCATGCCCGAGCAGCTGTCAGGCGGTCAGCAACAGCGCGTGGCGATTGCGCGCGCGCTGGCGATGGAACCGGCCGTGCTGCTGTGCGACGAGATCACCTCTGCGCTGGACCCTGAACTGGTCGGCGAAGTGCTGCGCGTGGTGGAAAGCCTGGCTGATGAAGGCATGACGCTGCTGATGGTCACGCATGAAATGAGTTTTGCGCGCAAGGTGTCTGACCGCGTGATCTTCATGCACCAGGGCCGGGTGCACGAGATGGGGCCACCTGCGGAAGTATTCGGCAATCCACAAACGCCGGAACTGAAGCAGTTCCTGTCATCGCTGCACGATTAGGGCATTCCGCGTATCAGGGCACTCAAGGCTGTCACACGGCTTTAAAGCGGTGACGGCACAATAGGCGGTGTGACATCACACCGCTTTTTTCATGCCCTGGTGCTGGTCTTGATTTCTTCCTGCAGCATGCCCCTGACCAGCTTTGCCTTTGACCTGCAAGGCCACAGGGGCGCACGCGGGCTGGCACCTGAAAACACACTCGCAGCTTTCTCAACCGCACTGAAAACCGGCGTCACCACGCTTGAGCTGGACGTTGGTGTCACGGCCGATGGCGTGGTGGTCATCGCGCACGACCCCTACCTCAACCCCGCATTTACCCGCGACGCGAACGGCCGGTGGCTGTCGGGCTCTCGCGGCCCGCTGATACGTTCGCTGACGTTTGCGCAGCTTCAGGCTTATGACGTGGGTCGCATCAATCAGGCATCTGCCTATGCCGGTCAGTTCAGCAGCCAACAGCCGGTTGACGGGCAGCGTATTCCTGCACTCTCCGCATTGTTCGAGATGGCGAGTAGAGCCGGTGCGAACAGCGTTCGTTTCAACATTGAAACAAAGCTCAACCCACTCGCACCCGCAGATACAGTCAGCCCAGAGGTCATGGCACAAGCACTGTTGAAGGT
>JAZKHN010000107.1:4581-8532 GCA_040385325.1 Pseudomonadota bacterium | reverse complement strand
AAGCTTCTGGCGTGGAATGTCGATGGCATCATCACCGACTACCCTGACCGCCTGCGCACCGTGATGCAACAACGCGGCATGCCGCTGCCTCCTGCATTCAACCGCTAGTCTTCAATAACCGAGCCATCCTGACTGACTTTCATGCCGCCGATTCTCTATTTCTTTGCGCTCTGCAATCTTGTCATTGGCAGCAGCGCTTTTGCGTTGAACGGCATCCTGCAGCCTCTCAGCGAGGCGCTGGGCATCAGTGTCGCTGCTGCCGGCCAGGTCATGACGGCGTATGCCATTGCGACCGCAGTGCTGGCACCCCTGTTCATTGTGCTGACGGCAAAGTGGCCAAAAAAACAGACTGTGCAGTTTTCCCTGGCGCTGTTTACTGCAGGGTGCCTGCTGTCTGCAGTGGCGCCCAACCTGCTGACCCTGCTGATGGGCCGCGCGCTCATGGGTGCGGGCGCCATGTTCACGGCGACAGCATCTGCGCTGGCCGTGACCATGGTGTCGCCTGCGCTGCGGGGGCGTGCGCTGTCAACAGTCTTTATGGGCATGAGCATCAGCTATGCCGTGGGCCTGCCGCTAGGGGCCTTTCTGGGTTTTGAATATGGCTGGCGCGTGCCCGTATGGCTGTCTGTAGCGGCAAGCCTGTCGGCGTTGATGGCCGCCAGCTGGTTGATCCCTTCGAACATGACCAGCGGCTCTGCGAGCTTTGCCGGCTTCAGGGCTGCAGCACGCCAGGGTGCAGTGCTCCGCATATGGCTGCGCACGCTGCTGTCGTTTGTGGCGATCTTCAGCGTGTTTACCTACATAGGCCCGGTGCTGCTGGCACTTAACCCCATGGGCTCCAGCCAGTTGGCGATGACACTGGTCATGTTTGGCCTGGCAGGTGTGGTGGGCTCGATGGTGGGTGGCTGGGCGAACGACCGATTTGGTGCGATGAGAACCATCAAAACCGGACTGGTCGTGCTGATTGCCATGCTCACCGTGCTGCCCTTCACTGCTGGCCATATGCCCTTGATGCTGCTGGTCCTGGTGGTCTGGGCGATCTCGGGTTTTGGCCTGATGTCGCCGCAGCAAAGCCTGCTGGCCAGTCTGTCGCCCGCGCAGGCACCGCTGCTGCTCAGCCTGAATGCCTCCATGCTCTATATAGGCACAGCACTGGGCGCCATCATCAGCGGCGCTGCCATCAGCTACACCGGGTTTGCGCATATAGCCTGGGTAGGCACGCCGTTTGGCCTGGCCGCGGTGCTGACATTGCTGTTTGACCGAGCCCCGCAAACCTCGCCCGCCGAAGCAACCGCAGCCTGAGGCGGAGTACCCCCCATGACGGCCCAATCCGAACTGGACGCCCTGCAGTCGGCGCTGCACCAGCTGCGCAGCGAGCCCTCGCAGCCAGCGGCTTTTTCGCGTCTTGCCCAAAGCCAGCAGACATTGGTGGCGGCACTGCCAGAGCGCTTTAACGAGGTGTTGCTGCAGTTGCTGGACAGGCTTGAGTCAAGCGCCTTGTTCACTGAAGAAAGCTGCTCATTCAGTCATTCTGGCCTGCTCGACAGCCTGCAGATGTGGATGGACAAGGCGCAGCTGCAATTAAATAGAGGCTGATCCTAAACGTGGCGTTTGCGGGTGGCGGATGCCTTCGCCGTTACCGGCATGGCATCGGCACGTTCATGCAAAGCTTCAATGATGTGGCAGTGCGCGTCCGACCCGTCACAGCGGCTGCGCAGGGCCTGCAAATCTTTTTCAAGCGTCTTCAACTCGGCCAGTCGCGCACGCACGTGGGCCAGGTGACCGTCGAGCGCACCCCGGGCAGTCTCGCAATCGGCCTTGACGGTGAGGTCCAGACCGAGCAGGGTACGCACTTCGTCCAGCGACATGTCCAGCGCCCGGCACAGGCGTATAAAGCGCAGCTGGTGCACATCGCCCTCGCTGTAGAAGCGGTAGCTGTTTTCACTGCGGCCGCGCGGGCTGAGCAGCTTTTCTTTTTCATAAAAGCGTATGTTGGCCGTGCTGACGCCGCTTAACCGTGCGGCATCGCCGATCAGATAACCCTTGACGGGCTGGGGGTTTGAAAAGGACATCGCTTGACCTTAAAGTGACTTCAGGGTTTCAAATCATGCCATGAACCACAAGAACCGTGGTCTTCAAGGAGAAAGACAGATGTCCGCCAGTTGCCACAACCATGCCACCGACACCAGCGACTACAGCCCGCGCTACCGCAAGATTTTGTGGATAGCGCTGCTTGTCAACGCCGCCATGTTTGCCGTAGAGATTGGTGCAGGCTTCAAATCTGGTTCGGTCTCGCTGCTGGCCGATGCGATTGATTTTTTTGGTGATGCGGCGAATTACGCGGTAACGCTGGCCGTGCTGTCCATGGGCATGGCCTGGCGGTCCTGGGCTGCAGTGCTCAAGGGTATCAGCATGCTTGGTTTCGGTTTGTTTGTCCTGGGCAAGACCGCCTGGGGCGCCATGCAGGGCGTGGCCCCGGAAGCCATCACCATGGGCACCGTGGGTTTGCTGGCACTCATTGCCAACGTGACCGTAGCCGCCCTTCTCTACTCTTACCGTGAAGGCGATGCCAACATGCGCAGCGTCTGGCTCTGCTCACGCAACGATGCCATCGGCAACCTGGCAGTCATGCTGGCGGCGCTGGGCGTGCTGGGTACGAAGACGGCCTGGCCCGACCTGGCTGTGGCGCTGGTGATGGCACTGCTCGCCATCAGCGGCGGCTGGTCGGTATTGCGGCTGGCGCGCGCCGAGCTCACGGGCAAAAGCGTCACCTCTGAATATGATCACGGTCATGACCACGCACACTGAACGCGAAAGGACGAACACACCATGACCACCCAAACCTACGCGCTCGAGGGCTTGCACTGCAATGCCTGCATAGGACGCGTGACAAAAAAACTGGAGCCGCTTGCAGAAAAAGTCAACGTGACCCTGGACCCCATGCAAGTGGTGCTGGAGAACCCTGTGGCTGATGTCGGCGCCTTGCAGGCGGCCGTGGCCGCTGCAGGCAAATACCAGATGATTGCGCCCCAGCCCTCCGTTGCCTCGCCAACAACATCCAAGGGCTGGGAGGATGAAGAGCCGAAAGCCGGCTGGCTGGCCACCTACAGTCCTTTGCTGCTGATCATCGGCTACATCCTCGGCGCAGTACTGCTGGTGCAGTTGGGTCATGGCGGTGTCAAGGCCATCACGGTCGATGAAACCATGCGCTATTTCATGGCCGGCTTTTTCCTGGTGTTCTCGTTTTTCAAGTTGCTGGACATCAACGCCTTTGCCGATGCCTATATCGGCTACGACCTGCTGGCACGCCGCTGGCGCGGGTGGGCGTTGATCTACCCGTTTGTGGAACTGGCCCTGGGCATGGCCTACCTGGCGCACCTCGACGGCCCATTGCTCAACGGGATCACGGTTGTCGTGATGGGCTTTTCGGCCATCGGCGTCATACAGGCGGTGACCAGCAAACGGCGCATACAGTGCGCCTGCCTGGGCGCCGTTTTCAAGCTGCCCATGAGCACCGTCACCATCGTCGAAGACCTGGGCATGGTGGCGATGGCCCTGTGGATGATGATGACCATGACCACCACCTGAATCGATCCAGCCGTCTCTTGATAAAAAGGAAACAAATGAAACCACGCTTTACCAGCTTCCTGCCTGTGGCCGGCATCTGCCTGGCAGGCCTGATGGCGCAAGGCCACGCACTGGCCCAGCATGCCGGGCATACGGCCAAACCGGCCGCAGCCGCCAGTACACCTTCAAATTCACACGCCGGCATGTCGCACGGCGGCATGGACATGAAGGCGATGATGAAAGACATGAACGACCAGATGGCCAATATGCCCATGTCAGGCGACCCGGATGTGGACTTTGCACGCATGATGCGCATTCACCATGTGGGCGCAGTTGACATGGCCAAGGCCCAGCTGCGCGACGGAAAGAACCCGCAGATGCGCA
>JAZKHN010000107.1:0-4481 GCA_040385325.1 Pseudomonadota bacterium | reverse complement strand
GGCATCAAGCTGATGAATTTTGCGCAGAGCGAAGCCTACTCGCGCCGCTTTGCCTTCCTGAGTCCGGTGCGGCTGCCACGCGGGGTGGTGGATCTGGCCGGCAATATACCGCCTGAAGACGTGCGCCTCGTAGCGTCGACCACGGCCCTCATCACGCAGCAAAAAACCCACCCTGCACTGCTGCAGCTGTTTGCGCAGGCCGGCAACCAGATTCACGGTGGCGCGGGCTGGTTCAAGCGGGCGCGTGAATATCCGAACATCGAGAACAACGAGCTGCCGATTGCAAAAGAGGCCGAGCGAGCCATCAAGACAGATACACCCCTGATGCAGCGTTACCTGCCCTTCTGGGTGGCCAACCTGATAGAGCGCATGTGGCTGGTGATGGGCATCATCATCGCCATCATGCTGCCGCTGTCGCGCATCGTTCCGCCGCTCTATGCATTCAGGGTCCGCTCACGAATCTTCAGGTGGTATGGCCAGTTGCGCAACATCGAGGTACGCATCGCCACAGAGGACAACGGCGAACTACTCAAGGAACTTGATGAGCTTGAACAGCGCGCCGAAAAAGTCAGTGTGCCGCTGTCATATACCGATGAACTCTACGCACTGCGCAGCAATATCCATTTGGTGCGCAAGAAACTGCTGCGTACCTGAACTGCATACCCGCAGGCTTCATTCCAGTTCCGCTGCAAGCGCGAACAAGGCACAAAGTCAGGCCAGTGGGGCAGCACGGCAAAACAATCAACGCAGTTATCGCTTCACGGGGCTGGGTTCAATGGGGCTGGGATCAGTGCCTGCTGCTGCCGTCCACGCTGTTGCGCATGGCAGTCCGTGCCACTGTGTCAAGCGCGCCGTCCAGCACACCTTTCTGGCTGACAATCCTGACCAGTTCCTGCAGCAGAAGGTACTGTAGCAGCGGGCCGGTCATTGAATGGGTTCGGCCCCCTTCGCTGGTAAACATGTAGAGGGTGTGATACGGGCTGATCCACGTCAGTTGCGCGCGCACCCACTGCGTGTCCTGCAGCAGTTCAACCCAGTCGCCGAGGCTAAGCGTGACACTGCCCGGGCCTGCCGGCCGCTGATCTCCTGTTGCATCCCCCGCTGGCGGCGGCTCTGACTGAGGTTGTGTCTGCTCAAAGCCAAGCTTGTTGTCGCCGAAGTCGTCCATGAAACCGGAGTTTTGCGCCTCGGTAGGCGCAAGCCAGGGCCGCATGCTAAGGGATGCATCACGCGCGTCAAACGCATCTTCCAGGTCGCGGCGTTTTTTTGCCTTCTCGGCCTTTACGTCTTCAACATCCGGCTCGGCTTTCAGTGCAGCCTGATGCAGGGCCATCAGCTCGTCAAAGAAGGCTTTGGATTGCGCCAGCGGGTAGTCGATGGACACCAGCCCGGCACGTATCTTCTCAAGCATGCCCGGAATCATCTTGACGAGGCGTTTGCGGTGTTTCGACGTCTGTTCCGGGTCCAGGCTCCAGAGTACTTCACCCAGCGTCAGGCTGAACTCGGCCTTTTTCGCACCCTCTCCACCATGCTCACCGAGAAGCCGCTCCTTGGCCATGACCTGCGCCCAAGGCCCGGTAAGAAACGCGGTCACCACACGGTTACCACCCACAAAATCAGGGCGCGCACGTATTTCTGCCGCCACCTTTTCTGCCATCAGGTTGCGCTGCTCGGCCTGCAACAGCGCCTGTACCGCACGACCCTGGGATTCGCTGTCTACCGTGTTACGCAGTGCCTGGCTTTGCTCGAAACTTTTGAGCAGCGTGGCGAAGTGCTGCGCATCCGTCGCGTGTTCCTCGGTCAGCAGGCTGGCAACATCCTGCAAGTCGTCCATGAAGCCTGAAAAGCCCGGCGCATTTTCGCTCGAATACGCAAGGCTTCTGGCTGTGATGGCCTCCAGCAATCGTCTGCCGGCATGATTCTTGTCACTGAAAAATCGCGGGTCGTTGACGCCCAGCCGCAAATAGGCCGGCTCGGCGTCGGCGATCACCTGACGTACCGGCTCCAGCAGACGCGGGTCACGCGCCATCTGCTCAATCATCAGGCCGACCACTTCAATCGCCAGAGACTGGCCCAGGCTCTTGGCCTCATTCTTGAGCTGCGCGCGCATCTGCGCCAGCCGTTGAGGCGGCGGCGTACGTGCCTTTCTGGCGCGGGTCGATGCAATGCCCTTTTCCTTCAGCTCGGCCAGCACTTCCATGGCTGCAGGCACGGTGTGTGAGAAATTCTGCTGCGCCGATTGATCGAACCCGGAGGGCAACATGCCGTCCTTGAAGGATTCGTCATAGTCACCCACCAGCAGGTGATGCAGGTGGTCCAGCGTCAGCACTGCCTCCGCACCGGTCTTGTCGCTTGTCGCGGTGAGCTGCCCCTCCGCCATGGGAGCCTGCGCAGAGGCGACTTGAGATGGCGCGGAAGACGTCTCCGCAGCCCTGGCCTTTCCTGCGGGGGCAATCATCCCGTAGGCCGCAGGAGTGATGCCGCCCTTGACGAGTTGTTCGTTCAACTCGACATACAGCGCCTGCAGCAGTCTGCCCATGATCTGCGCACCATGCACCAGCCAGCGCGAACGGGCATCACTGTCGGCAGGCAGCTCCTGCAGGAGCTTGAGCAGGGCCCGCGAGACAATTTCGGGCCTCAGAGGATTCTTGTCTGCCTTGACTGACCTGAAACCCTGGGCAGTGCTCAGGCGCGCCGACAACACGCCCAGACCGGCTTCGCAGCCCATGGTGATGACCTGCATCAGCCGGGCGCTGTCAACCGTTTCCTGAACCTGGTTGTCACCCATGAGTTCCAGATCATCAAAACTCAGGGACGCAAAAGACTTGCCACTCCGGTCGGGGTTTCCGGTGGAAGCGGGTCGGGTGTCATCAGCAATCTCACGGGCCAGCGCGGGTGCAAAACCCTGTTCGATGGCCGCCTGGTTTCTTTTGAGTGACGCTATTGCATCCTGCAACTCACGCTTTTCTGCGTTGTCGTTGATCAGCATGGACCGGTCGTACATGGCATCAACAAGCTGGCTGCACCAGCCCTGAATGATCAATGGGCACTGCCTGAAGGCCTCGTTAAGGCAGGCGGTGTAAGCGGCGGTGAGTGCTTGCGGAGAAATGCTCATTTCGCTAGTGTCCCTGAATGCGGGGTCGACTGTAAATACCGGTCGAGCCTGACCCGGTGTACGACAGCAGGCCAGTACCGCAACCCGAAAGTATCGAAACCTGAAAGCGCGTCTTCACCCCCAGAGCGGCGTTGCAACCCTTGTGAAGGCTCACGGCATTCACGATGGCTTGCGCATTTGCCCTGAGCACGAAGCCGTCAGTTTCATTTTTTTCCGCTACTCCGGGTTGAGGTACTAGAGCCCCAGCGCTTTCCAGCCCTGGTGTCCGAGTTTTTCAAGGGTGTCGATGTTCTGCTCAAAAATCGCATCGGCCTCAGGGAAAACCTCAACAGCCTTGTCCACGCTTTCTTCGCGCAGCAAATGCAGGATGGCAAAAGGTGCGCGGTTGGTGTAGTTGCTGATGTCGTCCGGCTCTGTACCGTCGAACTGGAATTGCGGGTGAAAGCTTGCAAGCTGGATAACACCCTCCAGCCCATGCTCGTCAACCACACCATCGGCGATTTCAAAAAAATCGTTGAAGTCAAGAAAGTCTTCAAACAGGCTCGGGTGAATCAGCAGCGTGGTGTCGATGTGTTCTGCCGGGGTGGCTACCAAAAGGTCCAGCTCACGGTCCAGCTCTTCCAGCAGGTCGTCGGCATGGCGCGCCTTGCTGACTACCAGGCGCACCTGGTTCTTCACATAGACAGCCTTGGCGAAGGGGCAGAGGTTCAGGCCGATGACGGCCTTTTCGAGCCAGGCACGCGTTTGTTCCAGTACTTCCTCTTCAGTCAGCATGAAATCAAGAGACATGGGCCATCAACAAAGCGGTGACTTCGCAAGCAGGGGCCGCGGAACCGGCTTTGCCGGTCCGTAAGCGCAGCGCCCCCTTCGGGGGGCAGCGCAGTACACGAAGTGACAAGCGTGGGGCTCAATGAAGTGCCTTGAAGCGCACGCGTTTTGGTTTGGCACCTTCTTCGCCCAGGCGCTTCTTCTTGTCGGCTTCGTATTCCTGATAGTTGCCGTTAAAGAAGGTCCATTGGCTGTCGCCTTCTGCCGCAAGAATATGCGTGGCGATACGGTCAAGAAACCAGCGGTCATGGCTGATGACCATCACGGAGCCGGCGAATTCCAGCAGCGCGTCTTCAAGAGCGCGCAGGGTTTCAACGTCCAGGTCGTTTGACGGCTCGTCAAGCAGCAGCACGTTGCCGCCCGCGATCAGGGTCTTGGCCAGGTGCAGGCGGCCACGCTCACCGCCCGACAGCATGCCGACGCGCTTTTGCTGGTCAGCGCCGTTGAAGTTGAAGCGCCCCGCATAAGCGCGGCTGGCCATGGTGAACTTGCCGATGTTCAGCATGTCCAGGCCACCGGAGATGTCTTCCCACACGGT
>JAZKHN010000106.1:30005-34121 GCA_040385325.1 Pseudomonadota bacterium | reverse complement strand
CGCGCGGTGGAGCAGCCTGGTAGCTCGTTGGGCTCATAACCCAAAGGTCGTAAGTTCAAATCTTGCCCGCGCAACCAACCTCCGGTTAACCACACCGGTACACAAAACGCCCACTTTATGTGGGCGTTTTGCTTTCCGTCTTATTTGTATCTTGCGCGTGGATCGCGGCGCACGAATGCAATATCAGATACGCTGGAGGTCAATCCGGATACGCATCGGCGACAACTGCATTACTGCAGTCAGCGCGCCAGCACTTCCTTCGGAATATTCACAATAAAGTCGGTCAGGCCCTTGGCGTCGCTGGCCGGCCGCATGTGCGTCAGCATGGCGGCTGATGCCGCATCGCCATCATTGGCCGTAAAGGCTTCCACGATCTTCTGGTGCTGCTCGAACGATGTCCTGATCTGCCCCAGTGCGCCAAACGCATGTCTGCGGTAATAACCTGTACGGGCCCGCATGCGCAAGACCTCTTGACGCAGGTAAGGGTTGCGGGTGGCGCGGTAAATCAGTTCGTGAAAACGCAGGTTGCTTTCCTGCCAGCCTGCGAAATCATCGGCATCTGCCACGGCGCGGCTTTGCTCATGGTGCTCCAGTATGGTTTTGCGTTCTTCCGGCGTCATGCGCTGGCATGCCAGGCGCACCGCCACGCCTTCAAGTTCGGCCAATAACTCCCATAAGGACAGCAGCTGCTGCAGGTCCATTTTCGCGACCACCATGCCGCCGCGCGGCAGGCTGGTCAGCATGCCCTGCGCCTGCAGCTGGATGAGCGCCTCCCTTATGGGCGTGCGTGACACCTTGTATTGCACCGCAATTTCAGCCTCGTCAATCGGGTCTCCGGGCAACAGGGTGCCTTCCCGGATGGCGTTCTCGATTTCTGCCCGAATCTTGTCGCTTGCTTTGGTGAATGTTTTTTTTGTGCTTTCCATAAAGTAAGTTTCGCACATTGATTTGTATGTTTAATTTGTGTATATTAATATTTATAAGTTAAAAACAAATACAAAATGACCATTCCAGACCTTCAGGCAGCTAAAACACCAGAAAGCGATCCCCTTTCAGGGTGGTCGGTGGCTGTGCTGGAGGGCCTTTCAAGCCGAAGAAAAGCAGCCACACCGGCAGAAGAGCGCCGGCTGGCCAAAACGCTTGATCGGCTCCACCCTGCGGCCAACGTGGCCCTGGCAGGCGCCTCAGCATCGAGTTGCCAGGCGGCTTTGCCGGCTTTTTCCTCCGTCCTGGCACAGTTGTCTGATGCATGAATTGCCTGCCACCCTGAGGGGCATGCAGCTTGCCGTGAGCAGCCGCCGCATGTTCCCCGGGGAGGCGATAAGCCTGCAACGCCAAAAATTGAAGAGCATGGATGTGCGCTTTCACAGCGTGGTTGAAGAGCTTCCAAAAACGGGGGCCTACCCAGGCTCACTCGCTGGCATAGGGCTCGCACACAAGGACATCTTCAACACCGCAGGGCGCAGGCCAGGCGCCGGACACGACGCGGGTACCGCTTTTGAAGGGCTGGCGGCTGCGCCCGCGGTGACAAGGCTGGAAGCCGCCGGTGCTTCAACCATGGCCTTGCTGGCGATGGCCGAATACGCCTGTGGTGCAACCGGTGACAACCCCCGCTTTGAACGCTGCGTCAACCCGCTCAATGAGCATGCTGCTGTGGGAGGTTCATCCAGCGGCAGTGCGGTAGCTGTTGCTGCCGGCCTGGCCTATGGCTCGCTGGGTACGGACACCGCAGGATCGATACGCATCCCCGCTGCAACCTGTGCCTTGGTCGGGCTTAAAACAACGCATGGGCTGATCCCGCTGGATGGCGTTCACCCCCTGGCGCCCTCGCTGGACAGCGTAGGTTTGCTGACCCGCTCTGCGCCAGACGCGATGCACCTGCTGCAAATAGTGGCGGACACGGGCATGCTTAGGCCTGCCACATCTGCGCAACTGCGTATCAAGGCATGGCTGCCTGCCATTGGTTTGCATGAAGAGGTCAGCTCGGCGCTGCAAGACTTCGTTCGCGAATCTGCCTGCATCACAACCATCACCACATTGCCGCAGCACCAGACCCTCACACGCCTGGCGGAAATCGTGATGCACACAGAAGCGGCAGCCACACACAAAGAGGCGTTACTCGCATGCACGCTGTCGCCGTCCGTAGAGGCCGTCGCCCTTGCTGGTCTGGTGATTCCACCTGAGTGGTATCGCGCGGCAATCGCAGACAGGGGTCGTCAGGCGCAGTTGTTTGTGCAGGAACATTTTCAGGCACACGACCTGCTTCTCATGCCCGCATTGCCCCAGCCGGTACCCGACTGGAGCGCGGTGGCCACTGACAGCCCCGGTTTTGATGTCAGGCAGTTGCTCGCACTGCACAGCTACATGGGCTTTGTGAATTACCTCGGCTTTCCCTCGCTGGTGTTCCCGATTGCGCGTGATTCGCGCGGCATGCCCATCAGCGCGCAGGTGCTGGCCAGGCCTTTTCATGAAGCAGACCTGCTGGCCTTCGCCGAACAGGTCGAGTTGGGCCGCTTTGGCGTCAATGGTTTTACCGAACATTTCCTCAATCAAGGTTGATTTATTCCATGCCAAAAATTCAGGCATCTGCAGCCCTGTCCCGGTTTCGTGTCCTTGATCTCTCGCGGGTCCGGGCAGGTCCCAATTGCGTACGCATGCTGACCGACTTCGGCGCTGACGTGATTCGCATCGAACCGCCGCCCGGCATAGACCCGAATGAGGCGATGTTTGCGGCAAACCGCCGCGGCGGCGACTTCCAGAACATCAACCGCAACAAGCGGTCCATGACGCTCAATCTCAAGAAGCCGGGCGCGCTTGACATCCTGATGCGGCTCGTCAAGGACGCCGATGTTCTGGTTGAAAACTGGCGTCCTGAAGTCAAGCACAAGCTCGGGCTTGATTACGACTCTCTGGCCAAAGTCAATCCGCGCATCATCCTCGCCAGCATTTCGGGCTTCGGCCAGGACGGTCCCATGGCATCGCGTCCGGGCTTTGACCAGATCGTGCAGGGCATGGGTGGCCTGATGTCTGTCACCGGTCTGCCGGGTTCTGGTCCCGTGCGCGCAGGCCTTGCCGTGGCAGACATGAGTGCGGGCCTCTATGCCGCGCTCGGCATCCTCACGGCGCTGCTGGAGCGTGAGGTCTCCGGCAAGGGACAGTGGGTACATGCATCCCTGCTGCACTCGCAGATCGCCATGATGGATTTCCAGATGGCGCGTTACCTCAATGACAACGACCTGCCCGTGCAGGTCGGCAACGATCACCCGACCAGCAGCCCCATGGGTCTGTTTGAAGCCAGCGACGGTGTGTTCAATCTCGGCGCGTCCGGTGAAGGCAACTGGATACGCCTGTGCAAGCTGCTGGTGCGTGACGACTGGCTGCAGGACCCGGGCTATGCCACGGAGCCCCTGCGGGTGCAGAACCGTGACCGCCTGACACCAGCGCTGGCAGAGGTATTCCGCCATCGCACTGTGCAGGAGTGGGTGGGCATGCTCAACAATGCCGGCATTCCCGCGGGCCCGGTCTACACCGTACCGCAGGTGTTTGAAGATGAGCAGGTCCAGCACCTGAACGTGACCAGCTCTCTCATGACCGACTTCGGCAAGGAGATGCACTACATCACCCAGCCTGTCACGCTGGCGCGCACACCTTCCAAAGTGGTGGCGCAGGCGCCCAACTGGGGCCAGCACACCGATGAAGTTCTCCAGGAAGCCGGGTACTCCCAAGACGACATCCGGCAGTTCCATGCCGATGCGGTGGTCTGAAGCTTATGGCTGACGTTACCTGCCTCATTGAGGGCCATGTGGCCACCATCACGCTCTCCAACCCGGAGCGCTACAACGCCATGTCCCTCATCATGTGGACCAGGCTTGGAGATGCTTTGGAGACGCTGGGTGCTGACAGTAATGTCCGCGTTGTTGTGCTGCGTGGCGATGGTGAGCGCGCCTTTGTCTCCGGTGCCGACATTTCCGAGTTCGACACGCAGCGCAACACGGGTGCTGGCGTAGCGACTTATGAAGCAGCAGTGGCGCGCGCGCAAGGAGCGCTTGAGCAGTTCCCCCGCCCTGTGATTGCTGCCATCAGCGGCATCTGTTACGGCGGCGGGCTGGGCCTGGC
>JAZKHN010000106.1:26104-29905 GCA_040385325.1 Pseudomonadota bacterium | reverse complement strand
TGGTTCCAGTGGGCCATGACCATGATTGAAAAAGGTGTGCCTTACAACACCTTCACGCCGGTCAACATCCAGGGCGGAGGCACGGCGTTCATCCAGGCACTCAAGCGCGGCGACATTGATGCAATGGTGCTGTGGGAGCCGTTTGAATCACAGGCGGTGGCTGACGGTGACGCCTACTTCGCCAAGGGCCTTGAATACAGCCAGGCCAAGGCCGTAGGTGCAGAACTCGGCATGCTGGCCGCATCACGCGAAGCCCTGACCAGCAAGAAGGAGGCCATTCGCCGCTTCATGTGGGTTTACCTCAATGCTGAAGAGCAGATGCGCAAGAACAATGACCTGTTTGCCGATGCCTATTCCAAATACACCGGCCTGCCACTTGCAGTGACCAAGGAGTCCTCAAAAATCATCAAGCTGGGCGGCGTGCTGACCAAAGAGCAGGTCAGGCTGCAGGCCGATGCGGCGTTCAAGCAGGGCATTGTGCTCAAGGACGTCTCGGCTGATGCTGCTGCGCTCTATGACGATTCAATAGCGCGCGACATCAAGCGCTGACCAGGCCCCGATCAAGCTTAAACACAGGCCACTGCCATGAAGAATCTGGAGCGTTTCAAACAACTCGTCCTTGGCGCGGTCGTGCCGGTTGCGGTGCTGGTGTTCTGGCAGATTGCCGGCAGCCGCCCCGACATGGCAGGCATCGTGCCCACACCGCTGGCCGTGCTGGAGGGCTGGAAGGTCTGGATGTTTGGCGCTTCTGGCGGCCTGGGCCTGAACCCCTATCAGGGCACCTGGCTCTCCAATGTGCAGTATTCGGCCATGCGTGTGGTGCAGGGCTTTGTGCTGGCGGCTGTGATCGGTGTGCCGCTGGGCCTCATCATCGGCTGGAGCCGGCTGGGCTCACGCCTGTTTGATCCGGTGATCCAGGGCCTGCGGCCCATCCCCATTACCGCATGGCTGCCGTTCTCGATTGCGCTTTTCGGCATACGCGACATGGGCTCCATTTTTCTGATCTTCCTGGGCGGCTTTTACGCCATCGTCGTCAACACCACCCAGGGTGCGCGCGATGTCGAGCGAAACCTCATGCGTGCCGCCATGATGATGGGTGCCACACGCGGCCAGCTGCTGCGCCGCGTGGTGTTTCCATCAGCCATGCCATCCATCTTTACGGGCCTGCGCATAGGCCTGGGCATTTCATGGACGGCGGTGATCGTCTCCGAGATGGTGGCCGTCAAGTCGGGTCTCGGCTATGTGTTGTGGGACGCCTATTACGTGGGCCGCATGGACATCGTGCTGGCAGACATGGTGTCGATTGGTGTCATGGGCTACCTCAGCGACCGTTTGATTGTGTTTGCGGAACGGCGTGTGCTGCGCTGGCGCATTCTCCAGAACCACTGAGCCGATTGGGATCTATGTCTGCCATCAAGATAGAAAAACTCGACAAGACCTACCCGGCCCAGCCGCCGGTGCATGCGCTTGACAAAATCGACCTCGATGTCCACGCCGGCGAGTTTGTGGCACTGCTCGGCCCTTCGGGTTGCGGCAAGTCCACGCTGCTTAACCTCGTTGCAGGGTTTGAGCAGGCCAGCGGCGGCTCACTCACCGTTCATGGCCAGGCGGTTGAAAAACCGGGTCCTGACCGTGGTGTCGTCTTCCAGGAGGCCGCGCTGTTCCCATGGCTGACAGTCTGGGAGAACGTTATTTTCGGGCCCAAAACACAGGGGCTCAAGGCCAGCGACTACGAAGCGCGCGCCAACGACATGCTGCGCATCGTCGGCCTTTCTGATTTCAAGAACCATTTGCCTGTGCAGCTTTCAGGCGGCATGCGCCAGCGTGTCGGCATTGCGCGCATCCTGACACTGGGCTCGAAAGTGCTGCTCATGGACGAGCCATTCGGTGCCCTCGATGCGCAGACCCGCCTGACCATGCAGGAACTGCTGCTCAGCGTCTGGCAACAGCTCAAGCCCACGATTGTCTTTGTTACCCATGACATTGATGAAGCACTGTTTCTGGCCGACACGATTTACGTGATGTCGGCACGCCCCGGCCGCATACAGGCCCGGATGACCGTGCCCCTGGCACGGCCGCGCACGATCGAAGACACCACCTCCGAAGGCTTCAACGCGATGAAGCGCGAGATCCTCCAGCAAATCCGCCACTGACAAAGAACGACCATGGCCAACCCCCGCATTCCCTACCGCTTCTCAAACGAGGGCCCTGCGCTCACCGCGCCTGCCGCCGGCAACATCCTCGTGCACCTCGTCGTGAACGTCGAGCACTGGGAGTTCGATGCGCCCATGCCGCGCACCATCATCACGCCGCCGCACGGCAAGGAGACCGTGCCCGATGTGCCCAACTTCAGCTGGGTCGACTATGGCATGCGCGCCGGCCTGCCCCGCATCATTGAAGCCATCACCTCGCGCGGCCTGACGGCATCCACCAGCTTCAACGCAGGTGTCATCAAGGCCTACCCGCGTGCTGCAGAAGCCATGCATGACGCGAAATGGGAATTCATAGGCCACGGCGTGCACCAGAAGTCGCTGAACCATGCCGGCGCTGAAGAAGAGGTCATCAAGACCAGTCTGGACATGATCCAGGCCTTCACCGGTGTGCGCCCGCGCGGCTGGCTGGGCCCCGGCTTGCGCGAAAGCCACACCACACCAGAAAACCTCAAGGCCGCAGGCATCGACTATGTATTTGACTGGGTGGTCGATGACCTGCCCAACTGGATGACCACGGCCAACGGGCCGCTGCTCAGCGTGCCCTACAACCTGGAGCTCAATGACTCCATCATTTACGCGGTTGAGAAACACTCGTCCAACGAGATGCTGCAGCGCGTGCAAAACACGGTAGAGCTTTTCGTGCGCGAAGCGGCAAAACGCCCACGTGTCCTGACACTGGGCCTGCACCCCCACCTGATCGGTGTGCCGCATCGTTTTGGTTCCTTCGAAAAGATGCTCGACCTGCTCATGAAGACCCCCGGCGTCTGCTTCATGCAGGCCCATGACATTGCCGACTGGTACACCAGCCAGGTTCCCGCACCCAAGCCCTGATACCGACACAGAAAGAAAACCGAATGGATCTCAAACTTCAGGGCCGCCGCGTGCTGGTCACCGGCAGTTCCAAAGGCATAGGCCTGGCAATTGCCATCGCGTTTGCGCGTGAAGGCGCGGTGCCGGTTATCGTGTCGCGTTCGGCAGATGCACTTGAAAGTGCCATCGCGACCATCAAACAGGAGACGGGTGTCGTTGCAAACGCCGTTACGGCTGACCTTGGTCATGCGGATGGCATCAAAACCCTGATGTCAAAGGCTGGCGAGATAGACATCCTCGTCAACAATGCCGGTGCAATTCCCGGCGGCTCGCTCGCCGATGTGGACGACGTCCGTTGGCGCCAGGCCTGGGAGTTGAAGCTGTTTGGCTATATCAACCTGGTGCGTGAGGTGTTGCCCCAGATGGAAAAGCGCGGCAGCGGCGTCATCGCCAACATCATCGGCATGGCCGGTGCGGCACCACGCAGTGAGTATGTCTGTGGCTCCACCGCCAATGCAGCACTGATGGCTTTTACCAACGCAGTAGGTGCAGCCAGCCCACGCCGTGGCGTACGGGTGTTCGGCATCAACCCTTCGCCCACACGCAGCGACCGCATGGAGGGCATGCTGCGCGCCCAGGCCGCCAAGAAGTTCAGCGATGAAAACCGCTGGATGGAACTGACGGCAGGCTTGCCCTTTGGACGCCTGACTGAACCGAAAGAAATTGCAGATCTGACCGTTTTCAGCTGCTCGCCGCTGTCAGCGTACCTCTCCGGCAC
>JAZKHN010000106.1:24195-26004 GCA_040385325.1 Pseudomonadota bacterium | reverse complement strand
GTGCAGGGCCAGAAGGTCTGGACCTCGCGCCTGCAGCATTCCGACTACATGCTGCTGCTGGCCCGCACAACGCCTCTGGCCGAAGTCAAGAAGAAGACCGAAGGTCTGTCGGTTTTCCTGGTGGACCTGCGCGAAGAAGTCGGCAAAAGCATTACCGTGCGGCCCATCCGCAACATGGTCAACCACGAAACCAATGAAATCTTTATCGACAACCTGCGCATCCCGGTCGAGAACCGCATCGGTGAAGAAGGCCAGGGCCTGAAGTACATTCTTGACGGCCTGAATGCCGAGCGCATTTTGATCGCCGCCGAGTGTGTGGGTGATGGTTACTGGTTTGTTGAAAAAGCCAGCGCCTATGCGAATGACCGCGTCGTGTTCGACCGACCGATTGGCCGCAACCAGGGCATACAGTTTCCCATTGCGCGCTCATTCGTCAATGTCGAGGCGGCCAGCCTGATGCGCTACCGCGCCTGTGAGCTGTTTGACGAAGGCAAGCCCTGCGGTGCAGAAGCCAATATGGCCAAGCTGCTCGCAGCCGACGCCTCATGGGAGGCGGCCAATGTCTGCCTTCAGACCCACGGTGGTTTTGGTTTTGCTGCCGAATACGACATCGAACGCAAGTTTCGCGAGACGCGTCTCTACCAGGTCGCCCCGATTTCCACCAATCTCATCCTCTCGTATGTGGGGGAGCATGTGCTGGGCATGCCGAGGTCGTACTGAACATGAGCGATTCAAAAGACCAGACGCAGGCGCTCGAGCAGTGGGTCGGCCGTACGCAGACAGTGCTTGACATCATCAGCCCGGTGCAGGTGCGGCAAATGTCCGCCACGATGAACGACGCGGCGCGCATGAACGACCCCGCACTGTCGCTGCTGCCCGCGGGCTGGCACTGGCTGTACTTCAACCCGCTGGAGGTGCAGTCAAAACTCGGTGAAGACGGCCATCCGGCACGCGGGGATTTTTTGCCACCGGTTGAACTGCCCCGCCGTATGTGGGCCGGCAGCCGCCTTGAATGGACGCGACATTTCAGCGTGGGCGCAGAGGTTCAGAAAAAATCTGAAATCATCAAGGTCTCACGCAAGTCTGGCCGCAGTGGCGAGATGGTGTTTGTCACCGTCGCCCATGCGTATTCAGATGCACAGGGCACGCTGCTGCGTGAGGAGCACGACATTGTTTATCGTGACAGCCAGTCTGCTGCGGAAAAAGCAGCGCTTGCAGAAGTCGCCGGCCGCGTTGCGCAATGGCAGGCTGCTCCGCCGGTATTTGAACGCACCGGTCTGCAGACAAAATCCGTGATGGCCGATGCCGTCATGCTTTATCGCTACTCTGCAGCGACCTTCAATGGACACCGCATTCACTATGACGTGGACTACTGCCGTGATGTTGAAGGCTACCCCGGCCTTGTGGTGCATGGCCCGCTGATCGCCACACTCCTGCTCGGTTATGTTGAAAACGACATTGCCCCGGGGCGCCGCATCCGCACGTTTAAATTCCGCGCCAACCGGCCAACCTTTGACCTCGGCGATTTCCACCTGCATGCATCAGCAAAGGATGGCGATGCCAGCACCCTGCAGGTCTGGGCCACCAACAATGTGGGTGAAGTCGGCATCGACGGCATCATCACACTGGCGTAATACACATGACGCCGGTCACCTATCTGTTTGTTCCGGCGACACGAACCGAACGCATTGCCAAGGCCTTCTCGGCTGGCGCACATGCGGTCATCGTTGACCTTGAGGATGCCATTGACGCGGGTGCAAAAGACCAGGCGCGTGCACAGCTTGATGCCTTCCTCACCGCTTCGGTGCA
>JAZKHN010000106.1:18106-24095 GCA_040385325.1 Pseudomonadota bacterium | reverse complement strand
GAGTCCGCTGCAGGCATGCTTGCGCTGGAGCGCATCTGCGCGCACCCGCGTGTGACGCGCATTGCATTCGGCTCTGCTGATTTGTCGCGTGATCTTGGTTGTGAAGACGCATGGGACACGCTGCAGTTCGCGCGCTCGCAAGTGGTGTTGCATTCGGCTGCGGCGCATCTGCTGTCACCGATTGATGGCGTGACTTTTGCTTTGGATCAACCAGATGTCGTGCAGCGCGATGCTGCCCTCGCAGCCCGTCACGGATTCGGTGCCAAGCTTTGTATTCATCCTTCCCAAATCAACCCCGCGCTGCAGGGCTTTGCGCCAACAGAGCAGCAACTGCAATGGGCCACGCAAATCCTCGCCGCCGGTGCGTCGGACTCTGGTGCGCAACGCCTACAGGGCCAGATGGTCGACCGGCCGGTGATTGAACGCGCACGCCAGATCCTTCAACGTCATGACTCACTTCAGGCCACCTCCTGACGAAACCGCAACAAACAACCTTTCTTATCGTGAACGCCAAGACTGAAAATCGTGTCATCGTCGTGGGGGCAGGCCCTGTCGGCCTGCTGTGTGCGCTTGAGCTTGCGCGTCGCAACGTCCCTGTGCTGGTCATTGAATCCGAACCCGGCACCACGCTGGACCTGCGTGCCGGCACCTTCCACCCACCCACACTGGAGATGCTGCAGGAGTCAGGCGTCACCGACGCGATGATGGCCACAGGCATACGTGTGCCGCGCTGGCAATCGCGTGACCGCGAATACGGCCTCATTGTCGAGTGGGACCTGGCTGCACTCGAGAAAGACACACCATTCCCGTTCAGGCTGCACCTTGAGCAGCACAGGCTCACACCCATCCTGCTTGAGATGCTGCTCAAACACCCGCATGCGGAAGTGCGCTTCGGCCATGAATTTTTGTCGCTGGTACAGGACGCTGATGGCGTGACGGCCACCGCCAGAACCGCGCAGGGTGAAGTGCAGTTCAGGGGCAGCTGGCTGGTCGGTGCAGACGGCGGCCGCAGCCCGGTGCGCAAGTCGGCCGACATTGGCTTCGGCGGCTACACCTGGCCCGAGCGTTACAGCGTCATCAGCACTACCTACGATTTCGCGCCGCTGGGTTATGCCGACAACGCCTACATCAGCGACCCTGAACAGTGGATTGCGTTCTTCCGCATGCCGGACAAGGGCCCGCCAGGCCTGTGGCGCATGACGCTGCCCGTGCCGCAGGAGCTCCCTGACGAGCAGGTACTCGACCCGGCATTTGCAACCTCTGCCATTGACCGTGCGCTGCAAAGACCTGCCGGCACCATCTACCCCATAGTCCACCAGAGCGTGTACCGCGTTCACCAGCGCGTGGCCGATCATTTCCGTGCAGGGCGTGTACTGCTGGCCGGTGACTCGGCCCACGTCAACAACCCGCTGGGCGGGTTTGGTTTGAACAGCGGCATTCACGATGCGATGAACCTGGGCGAAAAACTCGCCCGTGTGTTCAGGGGTGACGCGGCGGCAGACCTGCTTGACCTTTATGAGCGCCAGCGCCGCACCGTTGCCAATGAATATGTGCAGACGGTGTCCGTCAAGAACAAACAGAACCTCGAAGAGAAGGACCTTGAGACCCGGCTCAAACGATTTGCAGATTTGCGAGACATAGCGGCAGACCCACAGAAGACGCGTGAGTATTTGTTGATCTCTTCCATGATCAACAGCATCAAGCGCGCCAATGCCATTCAGTAACTGTGTTCACCCCGTCAAGGAATATCCATGTCAACCATCAATTCAGGCCGTCGTTACCAGCTGGGCGTAGCAGCTCTGGCGCTGCTGTCGCTTGCACAACCCGTGCTGGCGCAATCACCCGCCTGGCCGCAGCGGCCCATCAAGCTCATCGTGCCGTTCGCGGCCGGCGGCAATACCGACGGCATTGCGCGTCTGACGGCCGAGCGCATTTCCCAGTCGCTCGGGCAGCCCGTAGTCGTCGAAAACAAGGCGGGTGCGAATGGCGCCATCGCGGCGGATTTCGTCGCGCAGTCGCCGCCCGACGGTTACACGCTGTTCATGGCGGCAATGCCGGTGCTGGCCATTCTGCCGACCATCACCAAAACAAGGTTTGATCCGCTGCGCGATTTTGTACCGGTGAGCAATGTCGGCAGCAACCCGTTCGTGATGGCAATCAGCAGCACCGTGCCTGCCAAAAATGTGCGTGAGTTTGTGGCCTACGCCAAAAAGAACGACGGCAAGCTCAACTTTGCCTCGGGCGGCTCGGGCAGCGTGTCACACCTGTCGCCTGTGCTTTTTCTCAAGCGGGCCAATGTCAGCATGACCCACATCAGCTACAAGGGCGGTGCCCCTGCTGTGGCCGATCTGCTGGGTGGCCAGGTGCAGATGTATTTCGGCAACCTGTCGGAACTTGCGCCTCATGCAGACGGCGGCAAGATCCGCATCATCGCTGTTTCCAGCCTGGAGCGCGCCAAGCAGATCCCCGACGTTCCCACGCTGGCCGAGTCCGGCTACCCGGGTTTCAAGACCCTGACCTGGAACGGCATCGTCGCGCCGGCAGGCACGCCACCGGCCATCATCAACCGCGTAGCGGCTGCCGTGCAATCCGCCGTCAGCAAGCCCGAGATGCGTGCACGTCTCTGGCAACTCGGCGTGGACCCGATTGGCGACGCGCCCGCACAGTTTTCACAAACGCTCAGGGCCGACATCAGCACCTGGGCCGAAGCCGCCAAAGCCAGCAACCTGAAGATCGAATAAACAAAAAATGTCTACTGTTCCGATTCGTACACCTTCCACCGACACCATCGCCTCCCGCGCCAAGGTGGCGGTTGTGGTGCCCGCCACCAACACCGTCGTGCAACCCGAGATGGAGGCCATGCGGCCGGCAGGTGTGAGCAACCATGTCTCCCGCATGTACCTTCCCCCGCGCCCGTATGACGATCAGGAAGCCTACAAAAAGGCGCTGGAGACCGAAGAGGGCAATCTTGAAGACGCGCTGAGGCTGGTCACGGTGTGCGAACCGCATGTGATTGCGCATGGCCACTCCATTCACTCGTTCAGGGGTGACGGGCAACGCGCCATCGATGAAGAAAAGCGGCTTGAGGCGATGTGCGGTGTGCCCTTCATCACCCCCTCGCGCGCGGTGCTGGCGGGGCTCGAAGCGATTGGCAAGCCCAAAAAGATTGCCATCCTCACGCCCTACTGGCCGCCTGCCGATGACATGATCGCCAACTTCTTTCGCTCCTGTGGCTACGACGTGGTGTCAACGCACGGCCTGAAGTCAGTCGGCCCGACGGCGGTGGCCCGCTTCACGCGCGAGCAGATCATTCAGGGTTTCCAGGATGTGGACCACAAGGATGCAGAGGCACTGATTCACGTCGGTACCAATCTGCCAGTCTCGGCGCTGACGCCAGAGATTGAAACGAAGTTCGGCAAGCCCATGATTGGTGTGAACGTTGCCACCTACTGGCTGGCGCTGCGCCGTATCGGCATCATGGACAAGCTGCCCGGCATGGGTTTGCTGGCTGAGAAATACTGAGCTTGTTGTCAGTCGAAAAAAAGGCGGCCCGTGCCGCCTTTTTTTTATGTCTGCTGTTTTTATTCAGGCGTGATACCCGCCTGCTTCACCGCGCTGCCCCACTTCACTGTCTCTGTGCGAATGAAGTCGGCAAACTGCTGCGGCGTGCTGCCCACGGGTTCTGCACCGGCCTTGACCAGCGTCTCGCGCACGTCTGGCATGGCCAGGATCTTCACGATCTCGTCATGCATGCGCTTGACGACCGGGGCTGGCGTGCCTGCAGGCGCAACGATACCGGTCCAGCCCGTGACCACGACTGATGCGAGACCTGCTTCGGTGGTTGTAGGCACATCGGGCACAGCATCCGAACGGCGCGGCTGGCCGACAACCAGTGCACGCAGCTTGCCGGTCTTGACCTGCGAGAGCAGTGCCGGCATGGTGCCGAAGATGAAATCGACCTGGCCACCGATGAGGTCGGTGATGGCCGGTGCTTCGCCCTTGTAGGGCACGTGCAGCATTTTCACGTTGGCAGCACCCGCCAGAAGCTCTGCCGCGAGTTGTGACTGGTTGCCGATGCCTGCCGATGCGAACTTGATGCCTTCTGGTTTGGCCCTGGCCGCGGCAAGCAGTTCAGACAGCGTCTTGTACGGCGAGGTGGCAGGCACCACCAGCAAAAAGGCAATCGACGTGGTTTGTGTGACGGGCGTGAAATCCTTCTGCACGTCGTAGGGCACTTTCTTGTAGACGTGCTGGTTGATGGTCAGCGTGCTGGGGGAGGTCATCAAAAAGGTGTGGCCGTCTGTGGCGCGCGATGCGGCTTCGCCGGCAATCATGCCGTTGGCGCCGGCACGGTTGTCCACTACTACCGTCTTGCCCAGCGCATCGCCGAGCTTCTGGCCAATCAGGCGCGCGGCAATGTCAATGCTGCCGCCTGCCGACTGCGAGACGATGAAACGCACCGGCTGTGTGGGCCAGGTGCTTTGTGCATGTGCGGGCAGGGCAGTGATGCAGGCTGTGGCCAGCAGGCCGAGCAGATATTTTTTCATGGGCGTTCCGATCAGGAGTTGGGTGTTGGCGGGGAGGCAGGAAGGGATGTTTTGGCAGGCGTTGTCAGGGATAAAAATCAACCAGCCGGCTGACTTCATCGCATGTGTCGATATTCAAAATGGCGTCGCGCAACTGCGCAGCACGTGAGGCGCCCCAGATGGGTTCGGCGAGGTCGCGGTATTTGCGTTCCAGGTCTTCGGTCTTGTGCGGGCGTGTCGGCTCGCCGCTGGTGATGTGGCATTCGCCGCGCAAGGTGGTTCCGTCTTTCAGATGCATGTCGAGCGTCACGCGCTGGTCAGCCGGGTAGGTGGCGGTGTAGCTTTCGTCTTCGCTGACAAACACTTTTGAAGAGAGCGCCATCACACGCGGGTCTGCAACGGCAGTGTCCGAGAACGCCTCCAGCCCATTGCGGCCACCGACCAGCAACGTTGCAACCGAGAACGGAATTGAAAAGCGTGTGCCAAACCAGTCCTTGGGCGTCTGGTTGGCAAGATAGGCCGCGAGCCGGTAGGCGCGCACGTCGATGCGCAAGACCTCTTCGGGTTCGATGCGGCGGGGCGAGCGCGCGATGGCATCAAAAAACGCATCGATGGCCGAATGCACATAACGCGCCGTCGGGTAGAGCTTGAGGTAGCCCTCCATCAGCAGCCAGCGTTCGCCCAGGCCCTCGATGGCTTTCGCGCCCGAAAAACCGTCGCCCAGCACGAGGCTGAAGGTTGTGTTGACGCCGTCCGACGGCCCGCTGAAACCCGATTCAGCCAGCCGCGCCGCCATTTGGCCCATGAAGCCGCTGTGGCCGGCATACCAGTTGCGCACCGTCGCGCCGTCCAGCATGGTGTGGCGGTTGGTGGCCATGCAACTTGAGGCGGCCAGGCTGGCGAGGTTGCGCAGCTTGTCTGCCGGCATGCCGGTCAGGCGCGCAGTGGCCAGCGCCGCACCCACCACGCCAAAGGTACCGTGCGGGTTGATGATGAGCTTGATCTTCGTGGCCATGCCTATGCGCGCCACCACTTCATAAGCCAATGCGATGGTGGCCAGCACCGAGCGGCCGCTGCGGCCCAGCTCCTGCCCGACGGCCAGAGACGCGGGGATCACCTGCATGCCGGGGTGGCCGTTCGCCAGGAAGTTGCCCTCGTCGTAATCCAGCCAGGCGCCGGCAATGCCGTTGAGCATGGCGGCGTCCAGCCGGTTGGTGGTGCAGCCCTTGCCGATGACCCATGACTTGCCCGGCGCGGCGCTGGCCACCTGCCGGTCTGACAGCGCCATCAGTTCAGGCGTGCGCATGCCCCAGGCCAGCACGGGGAAAGAGTCGAGGATGATCTCTCGCGTGCGCGCCAGCACCGCCTCGGGAATGTCTTCTTCAGGCGTCAGGCCGACAAAGCGGGCCAGCTGGTCAAGATAGTCGCCTGCGCCATGCGCCGCTGTGGAGTTGTCGGGCATG
>JAZKHN010000106.1:0-18006 GCA_040385325.1 Pseudomonadota bacterium | reverse complement strand
ACCAGGTCAAAACCCAGGCTGGCGAGTTTGACCTTCACGGCAGGGTTGGCAATTGCTTTTGCGAATTCGCTGTGCAGTCTGCGCACCACATCGGGCGGCGTGGCGGCGGGCGCAACGATGCCGTTCCAGGCGGCATAACCATAGGCAGGCAGTCCGGCCTCGGCAATCGTTGGCACATCGGGCATGGCGGCCGAGCGTTTGGGCGTGCTGACGCCGTAAACGCGCAGCTTGCCGTCTTTCACGAAGGCGATGACGTTGGACATGCCCGAGAACATGATGGGCACCGTGCCGGCGATCACGTCGGTCAGGGCCGGGCCCATGGCCTTGTAGGGCACATGGGTCATCTTGATGCCCGCCGCGTCGATGAAAAATTCCATCGCCAGGTGCTGGGCCGAGCCTGAGCCTGTGGACGAGTAATTGATGCTGCCCGGTTTGGCCTTGGCCATGGCAATCAGCTCGGGCACGGTTTTGGCGGCAAAGGCCGTGTTGCCGACCAGCACCAGCGGCACCGTGGATGTCAGCGTGACGGGCGCAAAGTCTCTCAAAGGGTCGTAGGGCAGCTTGGGGTAGAGGGCCGGGTTGGCCGCCATGATGCCGTCGTTGGGCATAAAAAGTGTGTAGCCGTCGGCCGGCGATTTGGCGGCCGCTTCTGCGGCAATGATGCCGTTGGCGCCGGTGCGGTTATCTATAAGCACGCCCTGGCCAATCTGCTCGGCCACCTGCGCCGCGATGGCGCGTGCAATGGTGTCCACCGCGCTGCCTGCGCCAAACGGCACGATGATCTTGATGGGCCGGTCTGGGAAGGCCTGGGCCTGCGAAGCGGCTGGCGCGATCAGCAGGGCGCTGGAGAGCGCCAGGGGTGTGGCAAAGGCCAGCATTTTGAGTCGGGCAAACATCATGGCGGGGCTCCAGGTCAATCGTTGCGTCGCAGTTGAGCTACAAATTATGGGGTAGATATTATTTTTATTCAATTAAAAAGTATATTTATGATGCGATTCAAAACATTTGACCTAGCATTAATCGTTCCAGCAGCAATGCCCCCAGCGCAGAAGGCGAGCAGTTACCTATGAGTTCACCAAGCCAAAGCCAGCCCGATTACCTCGACCAGCTGGCTGAATTCGCCTGTTCGGCCCAGCTGGCAGATGTGGGCCCTGAGGCCCTGCAACACCTGCGCTTCATCGTGGCCGACACGCTGGCCGCCTGCGCCATCGGCAACCAGGAGCCCGAAATGCGTGCCATGCGGGCGCTGCAGGTGCAGCTCAGTGGCGGCGGTGATGCATCGGTTCTGGGCGCGGGCACAAAGATGAACCCCATCGATGCCGCCGCGCTGAACGCCGCTGCGGGCTGCTGGCTGGAGCTGGACGAGGGCAACCTGACCAGCAACGGCCACCCCGGCATACAGGTGATTCCTGCGGCGCTCGCCGTGGCCCAGCAGCTGGGCAAAAGCGGTGAGGAGTTTTTGCTGGCCTGCGCGCTCGGCTACGAGATTTGCGCGCGCATCGGCAGCGCCTGCGACATGCGCATGTGCCTGCACCCGCACGGCACCTATGGCGTAGTCGGTGCGGCCGTGGCGGTGGGGCGGCTCATGGGTCTGGCCCCCGCGCAGATGCGTGAACTCATCAACCTGGCCGGTTCATCGCCGATGGCCGGCAACCGCCAGGGCATGAAGGACGGCGCCACGCTGCGCAACTGGTACGCCTCGCACAGCGCCATCATGGGGCAGACGGCGGTACGGCTGGTGCAGAGCGGCTTCACAGGCCCGCGTGACGGGCTGACCCCTACCTGCGACGAGGTGCTGTTCGACAACTTCAAACCCGAAGTGGTGGTCAAGGACCTGGGCACGCGCTGGCTGCTGGCCGACGGCTACATCAAGCTGTACGGCTGCGGCCGGCCCATACATGCGGCCATCGACGCGCTGCGCGATGCACTCGCGCCGCTGGGTAATTCGTCCAACTGGCCGCTGGCAGACCAGATTGCCAGCATCGAGGTGCGTGGTTTCAAGTTTTTGGCTTTTTTGAACCGGCGCGACATCCGCAACGCGTTTGCCACCCGCTTCTCAACACCGTTTGCGGTGGCCAGCGTCATCGTCAACCGTGGCCACGGGCTGGCATGTTTTGACGACAGCGCCGCCGCCAATCCCGACATACATGCGCTGATGGCGAGGCTGACGCTTGTCGAGGTGGACGATTACAGCGCGCTTTTCCCGCAGCAGCAGGTATGCGATGTCGCCATCACGCTGAAAAACGGCGGTGTACTGAAAGGCCGTTGCGACATCATTCGCGGCGAGCCCGCCAACCCGGCCGACCCAGACGATTACCGTGACAAGTTTCTGGGCCTGGCGCGGCGGGTGTGGCCGGACTGGGCCGATGACAGGCTGGCAGCGCTGCAGGAGGGCGCGCTGCATGTCGATCGGCTGGGTAATATGCGTGAGTTGACTGGTTTTTAACGTATACATTAAGTTTTTAACGTATACATTAAAATATTAGGCTGAAGGCTTTGTCTGAACGGGTCAAGTGGCCAAAAATGGCCCCACAGGGCTCAAAAAAGCCCATTTTTAAGCATTAAATCGGCTGAAGACCAATAGATACGAGCGTGAGTAGCTATCAAATTAATAGTATTTGGCTGACCGGAGGGGCCTCAGGTGTCGTTGGACCCGGTCTCCAGTGCCCTCCCGGCCTTGCGCCTCTCATACTTTTTCATCAGCGGCGTGACCGAAACGCCGTGCACCACGACGGAAGCGACCACCACCGCAATCACCAGCGACAACAACTGCTCGGTCAGGTTGTTGCTGATGTCGTGCCTGATGGCGTAGAGCAGGTAGTAGATGGAGCCAATGCCGCGTATGCCGAACCAGGCCATGAGGCGGCGCTGCTGGCCGCGAATGCCGGTGCCCAGAAGGCCCACCACGACGGCAGCGGGGCGCACGACGAGGAACAGCAGCGGCGTGAACCACAGCACCTCCCAGCGAAACGGCACGACCGCGATCAGCGCGCCCACGGCCAGCACGATCACGACTTCGGCAAAGTTTTCAAGCTGGGCGTTAAAGCGCTGCACGGCCCGCATCATGGTGGAGGGTGCCGCGCTTTCAGAAGTTTGCAGCTCTACCGCATTGGCATCCAGCTCTGCAGGTTCCGCAATGGCAGCTTGCGACGCGCCATGCCTGTCAATGCGGCTGAGTGCCAGCCCTGCCGCAAACACGGCCAGGAAGCCATAGGTGTGGCACAGCAGCGCCACGCCATAAGTCAGGGCAATCAAACCCAGCGCAATGAATTCGTCCGAGCCCAGCGCTTCCTTGTGGCGCACCCTCAGATACAAAATGCCGCGCCCGACCAGATTGCCCAGCAGGTAGCCAATGCCCAGGCCGCCCGCCACGGCCCAGAGCACATCAACAGCCAGCCAGCGCCAGCCCATGTCGCCCAGTTCATGCAGGCCCAGCAAGCCCAGCCCCAGCATGACAAACGGAAAGGCCGCACCATCGTTCAGCCCGCCTTCGCCCGTCAGGCCGAAGCGCAGGCGGTCACGGTCACCCGGGTTGGCCACCTGTACCTCCGATGCCAGCACCGGGTCGGTAGGCGCCAGAATGGCACCCAGCAAAATGGCAGCGCCCGGTGACATGCCCATCAGGCCCACACCAATCGCCGCAATCACCGCCACCGTGATGACCATGGAGACACTCGCCAGCTGCACCGGAATGCGCCAGCGCCTGTCGCTGAGCGGCAGTTCGAGCTTCATGCCGGCCGTGAACAGCGAGATCAGCACCGCCACCTCGGTCAGGCGCTCCAGCAGCACCACGTCACGCGTGGGCCGCAGCACCAGCAGGCCCAGGCCCCACGGGCCAATCGCCATGCCAATGCCCAGGTAAAGCATGGCGGCACTGAGTGGCAGGCGCTTGATGAAGGAGCCCCCCATCGTCATCGCAATCAGTATCAGACCCAGGATCAGGCAGGCCTGCGTAAAGAGATCAGGTGGCGTCATGCAGCAGGTTCAAACAAGGGGATATCCATGACCCCATCATGCGGCAGATCGTGGCTGATTCATGTCGGACATGTCGGCCAGTTGTTGCGGGCTGCGCGTCTTCGCGGGCCGCTACCAGTCCACCAGGCTCAGCCCCATGCTGAGCACGGTGCGCCTGCGGTTGTAGTCCACCAGGCTGTCGCCATAACCGGTGAACAGCTGCAGGTGGTAGCGCAGGCCGGTGTAACGCGGCGCCGAGCCGGGTGCCACCATCCAGTCCAGCCGGGCCGAGCCGCGGGCCTGGCGGGTCAGCGAATGGCGCAGCGTCAGGCCCAGGCTGTCGGTCTGGTTGATCTGCCAGTTGCCCGCCATTTCTGCCCGCCCCACGAAGTTCTCAATGCCGGGGTTGTCGTCATTGCCTGACGATTCCTTCAGGCGCTGCCAGACCTTGCCCTGCAGGCTCAGGCTGGAGCTGGGGCTGAGTATTTTTTCAGCTGCCGCCATCAGGTAGACCCGGTTCCAGCTGCGCGAGAGCGGCAGCGTTTGCCCGTTTGACTGGTGTGCCACGCCGATGCCAGAGAGCCGGTAGTTCCAGTCGCCGCCCAGTGGTATCTGGTGCGGATAGATATAAATCGCCTCGGGTTCGTGGTCGGTGTTTCTGAACGGGCGCGACAGGCCGCCGTTGAACAGCTGCCAATAGCTTTGCTGTGTGTAGCCGAACCAGACGGAGTCGAGGTCCTGCGAGTCTTCGGCGCCGCGCTTGAGCAGACCCTTGGCAATCTTGGTACGCACCGACAACTGGATTTTCAGCTCATGCTTGTTGTAGGGCAGGGCGGTCAGCGCGGTGTGGCCAGCTGCGGTTGATGAGGGCTGGGTGTTGACGCTGTCAGACGCCACCAGCGCCAGCGTGGTGGGCTTGTAGCCGCGCAGTGAAAAGTTGTCGCAGTCGGTGCCGCGCTGCAGTTCCCAGAAACGAGACAGCTGCGAGTAGTTGTCGTCGCGGCAACCCAGGGGCTTGCGCGATGCGTCGCCCTGGGGCACGGGCAACGGCGGCAATGCCGCCAGCTCTGCAGGAGACATCGAACCTGCTGATGCGGGGGGTGAGACCGTTGGGGCTGGCGCGCCTGCAGCACGGGCGGCGGGAACTGACTGCGCCGCTGCCCAGTCCTGGAAACACTTGAGCTGCCCCGCCGGGTTGCTGGCCAGCGACTGGCAGCTCTGCCAGCCGCTGGGAGCGGCAGGGGTACCGGTTTGCGCGATGGCGTATCCGCCAGGCGCAAGCGCCAATGCCAGGCTACACGCCAGACGGGACAGCACAAATGCGTTGTTCATGGCAAACGTGTCAGAGTGAAAGGTATGTCGGGCGCGTCGGGCGCTGCAGACTTGCTGGTGTCTTTCCACACACCCCTGAACACCTTGCCGCAGGAGCCGGGCACCATCTCGCCGTTCCATGTGCCGGTGATGGCGATGTTGTCCGATGATTCGTCGAGCAGCAGCATGCCCTCGTCAAGGTCGCCTGCCAGCGCTGCCCTTGCTGCATGGCCTGCGGCCGGGTTGCTGATGCCGTCCATGTTGCGGCTGATCATGCCCGACAGGCTTTCCGAAAATTCGGCGTGCCGCTGCAGCAGCATGGTGGCGCGGGCGGGCAGGCCTGCGGGCGGGGTGGCGAAGCTGGCGGACCAGAGCCCGTAGATCTCGGCGGCCTTCATGTCCCTTGCCGGGGTGCAGACTGTCGGCTTTGCGATTTGTGCGAGCGCGGACACCGGAAGCACACAGGCCGTGATGCAGATAAGGGCAAGTCGTCGGTAATTCAGTGTCATCAGGGGTCCATCATTCGCAGGCGTGCGGCACTATGACATGCGGGCATGCCGTTTTTGGCGTGCCGCATGTAAATCTTCGGTAATTAGACCTGAAGCACAGCGGTGCGGCACCCGCTCAGCGCGCGTCGGAAGAAGCTGCCGCAGCGGCAATCGAATCAGCAGACTTTTTGGCGAACTCGGCGCGCAGGGCCTTGAGCTTTTCACGCGGGTCTTCTTTCACTGTGGCCTTGTCCAGCGCCATCTCGGCAATGAAGCGGCTGGGTATGCCGGCAATCGTGTCGCGGCCCTTCTTGCGCCTGCGCAGCCAGTTGACGGCCAGGGTGCGCTGTGCACGCGTGATGCCCACATACATGAGGCGGCGCTCTTCCTGCAGGCGCAGGGCGATGTTGTCGGTGTTGGTGCCATCGTCATCTTCAAGCTTGAAGGGCAGCAGGCCTTCCACACAGCCGGCCAGCACCACATGCGGCCATTCCAGCCCCTTGGCCGCGTGCAGGGTCGACAGCGTCACCAGGTTCTGGTCGCCCTCGCGCTCTGACAGGGTCGAAAGCAGCGCAATCGTCTGTATCACTTCGAGCAGGTTCTTGCGTTCGCGCTCCATCACCATGCCGCCGGTTTCGTCCATCTGCCCGCCGCAGCGCGCCGACATCCAGTCGACAAAATCCATCACATTGGTCCAGCGGGTAGCAGCAGCCCTTTCGCTGTCTTCACCGTCATAAAGGTGCTTTTCGTAATCGATTTCTTTCAGCCAGTCGAGAAGGAAGGTCTTGGCGTCTTCTGCACCAATCGTCTGCTTCGCGCGGCATTCAAGGTCATTGAGGTAACGCCCGAACTCATGCAGCGAACCGACCGCCTTGGCCGGCAGCACCGAGCCCAGCGAGTTGCTGAACAGCGCCTCGAACAGGCTGAGCTTGTACTGCGTGGCAAAGGTGCCCAGCGTGCCCAGCGTGGTGTGGCCTATGCCGCGTTTGGGCGTGGTGACCGAACGCAAAAAAGCCGGGTCGTCGTCGTTATTCGACAAAAGGCGCAGCCAGCTGCAGAGGTCCTTGATCTCGGCGCGGTCAAAAAAGCTTTGCCCGCCCGACACCTTGTAGGGGATGTTGGCCTTGCGGAAGGCTTTCTCGAACACCTTGGCCTGGTGGTTGGCGCGGTACAGCACACAAAAATCCTTCCAGTCGCGGTGCTGGCTGCCTTCGGCCTGCAGGCTGCCCTCGGCACGCAGGCTCTGGATGCGGGCCACCACGCGGTCGGCTTCGTGCTCTTCACTGTCGCAATCCACCACGCGCACCGGCTCGCCTTCACCGAGTTCGCTGAACAGCGTTTTCGGGAACAGCTTGGGATTGGGGCCAATCACATTGTTGGCCGCGCGCAATATGGCGCTGGTCGAGCGGTAGTTTTGTTCCAGCTTGACGACCTTGAGGTTGGGGTAGTCCTGCGGCAGTTTTTTGAGGTTGTCGAGTGTGGCACCGCGCCAGCCGTAGATGGACTGGTCATCATCACCCACGGCGGTGAAGCGCCCGCGGCTGCCCACCAGCAATTTCAGCACTTCATACTGCGTGGCGTTGGTGTCCTGGTACTCATCAACCAGCACATGGCCCAGCGTTTGCTGCCACTTTGTGCGTACTTCTTCATGGTCCTTGAGCAGCTTGAGCGGCAGGCCGATCAGGTCGTCGAAATCCACACTCTGGTAGGCCGTCAGGCGTTCTTCATAGCGCCCCATGACGCGGGCAATCAGGTTTTCTTCATCACCGCTGGCCTGGGCCTGGGCCATCTCCGCATTGAGGCCCATGTTCTTCCACTTGCTGATGGTCCACTGCCACTGGCGCGCCGTCGCTGCATCGGTGCTGCCGCCCGCATCTTTCAGGATGCTGGTGACGTCATCGCTGTCAAGAATCGAAAACTGTTTTTTAAGGCCCAGCACATCGCCGTCTTCACGCAGCATGCGCACGCCCAGCGCGTGAAAGGTGCAGATCAGCACGCCCTTGGCGCTTTTGCCGATCAGCACCTTGGCACGTTCACGCATTTCAGCGGCAGCCTTGTTGGTAAAGGTGATGGCCGCAATCTGCTCGGCCTTCATGCCCGTCTGTATCAGCCGGCCAATCTTGTGCGTGATCACCCGCGTCTTGCCGGAGCCCGCACCCGCCAGCACCAGGCAGGGGCCGTGCATGTAGTTCACGGCTTCCTGCTGGGCGATGTTCAGACCGGTGTTGATGGACGAGGCAGGGGGAGCGGAAGGTGACGACATTCAGGCAGACAAACGTGAGGAGAGAAGGGGCAAGGCACGTGCAATAAATGCGCCAGCAACCGGAATCATAGCCAGTGAACATGGCCCCGTGCTGGCAGGCGACAATAAGCTTTGTGCTAAGCATTCTTCTCGTCACCTTTCCCTTTTTTGCGCTCGTGCTTTGCGGTTATATCGCTGCCCGCCGTGGTTTTTTGCCGCAGGCTGCGATACCGGGGCTCAACACCTTTGTGCTGTATTTCGCGCTGCCCTGCATGCTCTACCGCTTTGGTGCCGGCACACCGGTAGCGCAGCTGCTCGACGCCACGCTGATTGGCCTGTACACGCTGTGCGCGCTCATCATGGTGGCTTTCACGATTGCCGTCACGCGGAACCAGCGCACCGGCTGGAACGACGCGTCGTTCGGCGCGCTGGTGGCGGCTTTTCCGAACACGGGTTTCATGGGTGTGCCCTTGCTTGTCACGTTGCTGGGCGCGCAGGCCGCAGGCCCGGCGATTGTCACCATCACGGTGGACATGATCCTCACATCGTCACTGTGTATTGCCCTGTCGCGGCTTGACGGCGCAGACGAGCATGGCGTGTCTCATGCCGCGAAGCTGGCGCTCAGGGGTGTGCTGGTCAACCCGCTGCCGTGGTCTATCGTGCTGGGCGGCCTGTCATCAGCCTTTGCGCTCAGGCTCCCCGCACCCGTCAATGCGACAGTCGGCATGCTGGCCGATGCGGCATCGCCCGTTGCGCTCTTCACCATAGGGGCCATCCTCGCCCGCTCACAGATGAACGCCACCACCCGCACGCCGCTGGCCGACTATGTGCCTGTAACGTTTATCAAGCTGGTGGTGCACCCTGTCCTCGTGGGGCTGATGGGTCTGGGGTTCATCGCCATGGGCTTGCCGCTGGACCCGTTTGCACTGACCGTGGTGGTGCTGGCGGCTGCACTGCCGAGTGCCAGCAATATTGCGATTCTTGCCGAGCGTTTTGGGGCTGATAACGGGCGCATCGCCCGGGTTATTTTGTTGACCACCGTGCTGGCTTTTTTCAGTTTTTCCGGTGCGGTGGCTCTCCTGGCGCCCTGACGTATGCTGCAGCGGAGGGTGGGTCAGGCCCGCGCTGCGGGTTCTTCCCTTCCGCTGCGTCACATGACGGGGTGTCAGTCCGCGCTGAACCCTGACGCCCTGACCACGGGTCCCCACATGGCTATATCGTCGGCGATTCGTTTTTCAAGTACGGCGGCAGGTGCATAGTCGGCTTCGGTGCCCATCTTCTGAAGCGCCTCGCGCACTTCGCGAATGCCCACGACCTTCGCAGTGGCAGCCTGCAACTGGTCAACAATCGCCTGCGATGTGGTGGCGGGTACAAAAAAGCCCGTCCACTCCAGATCATCAAACTGGGGGTAGCCCAGTTCCTTGAGCGTGGGCACATTCGGCAGCTGGTCAGCGCGGCGGGTGCCGTTCACTGCGAGTATCTTTACGCGTGTGCCGTTGTACTGAACCATGTCCGCGATTGGCAGTACGCCGGCAGCCAGCTGTCCGCCGACCAGGTCCTGCGCCAGCGGGGCCGTACCGCGATAGGGTACGGACAGCAGGGCCGTCTTCGTCACGGCACCCAGCTGATAGCCAATGAATTGCGGCAGGCTGCCCGGTGCGGGCACGCCGTAGCTCGCGAACTTCGCGTCCTTGCGCGCGGCTTCGAGCCACTGCGGCACGGTGTTGGCGGGTGACGAGATCGGTACGGCCACGGACTCGTAAAAGCTGGCGATGCGCGCGACCGGTTTGAAGTCACGGGCAGCCTGGTAGCGGATGGATTTGACGGTCAGCGGCGCCATGACCATCATGTGCGATGTACCCAGCAGCACCGTCAGCCCGTCACCCGGCTGGCTTTTGACGTAGTCGGCCGCGATCTGCCCACCGGCACCAGCCCGGTTGTCTACCACCACAGGCACGCCCAGTTCGTCCTTGAGTTTGTCGGCCATGATGCGGGCCAATACATCGGCCGAGCCGCCTGCCGGAAAGCCCACCACCAGCTTGACGGCACCCCGCCCGACAGGCACCTGGGCCTGCGACATGCCGGCAACTGCAAGCAGCCCGGGAAGGAGGGCAAGGGAGAAGAATTGACGCAATTTCATGACTGGCCTTTGATGGTGGTGACTTGCTGACGTTAAAAATCGGGATGGCTTACAGGTTTGCTGTGCGGCTGAACCAGGGCTGGGCCATTTCGAGCTGCGCAGCGAGCTGAAGCAGCGTTGCGTCTTCAGCAAAGCGCCCGACGAGTTGCACCCCGACCGGCAGGCCTTGCGCACTCCAGTGCAGCGGCAGGCTGATGGCGGGTTGCCCGGTGGCGTTGAAGGCCCCGGTGAATGGGCAAAACGCATTCATGGCCTGCTGAAACTGCGCCAGCGACAGGGTCTGGGTCGAGAGCTCGCCAATCTTCACCGGCGGTTTGGCCAGCGCAGGTGTGACAAGCACATCGGCTTTTTCGAAGAAGCCGGCAATGCGCCTGACCTCGCGGTTGATGGCCGTGAATTGCGCGGCGTACTGCACGCCGCTGACCTGGCGGCCGAAGGCTATGGCTTCATGCGTGACGCTTTCAAGATCGCCGGCATGCAACGTACGGCCCAGTTGTGCCTCGCGAGCCGCGACGATGGCCGCCAGGCCGGTGGCCAGCAGCGTGCCGCAGGCGGCGCCCAGCGCAGCTGCATCAAATTCGGGTCGCGCCTCGCCGACGTCATGGCCCAGGTCCTGCAACAGGCTCACGGTATTTTCAACTGCGGCCTTGCACTCGGCGTCCACTGGCCGTCCGTCAAACATGGTCGTGGTGAATGCAATGCGCAGGCGGCCGCTGGGCCTGTCAAGGGCCTGAAGATAGGAGGTGGCAGGGCGTGCGGTGAAATAGGGGGCACCCACATCGGGGCCTGCGGTGGCATCAAGGATTGCGGCGCAATCACGTACCGAGCGCGTGACGGCATGTTCATGGCTCAGGCCGTGTGACGCTTCGCCACGGTGTGGCCCGGTGGGAATCAGCCCGCGTGTGGGCTTCAGGCCCACCAAACCATTGCAGGCGGCCGGAATGCGGATGGAACCGCCGCTGTCAGTGGCGTGCGCGGCAGGCAGCATGCCGCTGGCCACAGCAGCGCCGGCACCGCCGCTGGAACCACCGGCAATGTGCGCCAGGTTCCACGGGTTGCGCGTGGGGCCTGTCAAAGCCGGTTCGGTCGACGCGCTCATGCCGAATTCAGGCGACGCGGTGCGGCCCAGAATGACAAAACCGGCACGCCGCAGCCGCACGACGGTTTCGCTGTCGAAGTCATGCACATTGCCTTCGAACAGGCGGCTGCCGTGCGTGAGCGGCATGCCTGCCACGGGAGCGTGCAGGTCCTTGATGAGGTAGGGGACACCTGCAAACGGTGAGCTTTCATCGCCCGCTGCTTCTCTGGCCGCCGCCTCATGCAGGTAGGTGACGGCATTGACCTGCGGGTTGACGGCTGCGATGCGGTCCAGTGCGGCCTGCAGAACCTCCTGGCGTGACACATCGCCCTTGCGGATGGCCTGCGCAAGCCCCATGGCGTCGTACTGGCGGTAATCCTGAAATGACAGGGTCATGCGGCCTGTCCGGTGGTGGCGATGACCTCGATCTCCAGCCTGCCGCCCAGTGCCAGTCCGCTGGCGCCGAATGCGCTGCGGGCCGGGTAAGGCGAGGTGAAAAACTCGCGGTACACCTCGTTAAACGCAGGCCAGTCCGCCATGTCGGCCAGCATGACCGTGCACTTCACGATGTGCTGCAGGCTGTAGCCATGCGCTTCAAGCGCACGCTGCACGTTTTGCAGGGCCTGCCTCGCCTCGGCGGCCATGCCGCCCTCAACCAGGCGAACTGTGCCGGGCAGCGTGCCCATCTGCCCCGAGAGATACAGCATGCTGCCCACCCGCACGATTTCTGAAAACGGCAGGCCGGTGCGCGCGAATTCCGCGGAATTGAGGTGTTCAACACCGGTGAAAGAAGCGGTTTCAGCGAGGGTCATGTCAGATGTGTGTCATGGGCGTGACTGGAATGTAGTCATTGGGGGGCATTCACGCCAATACAATTTCAGGCCAAAAGTCATACAATTTTTGGATGCATATCGACGGACGCCGCCTTCACTACTTCATCACCGTGGCCGACCAGGGCAGCCTGGGACGCGCAGCGGAGGTGCTGCACATTGCACAACCCGCGCTCTCGCGGCAGATGCGCCTGCTTGAAGATGCCGTGGGCACCACACTGATGGACCGCACGACACGCGGCATGGTGCTGACCGCTGCAGGCGAGGCCTATTACCGCAGTGCCCGCCGCCTTATTGACGATGCAGCCGCGGCAGCCATGCAGGCCGTCGGTGCCGCGCGCGGCGACAAGGGCCACCTGAGGCTGGGGTTTTCCGAAATTTACGCCTGGCACCCCGAGGTTCTGCAGGCCCTGCACACCTACCGCACCGAAAGCCCGGACGTGACCTTCACGGTCGAAGCCATGCTGTCAGGCGTGGTGACCGAACGCGTACTCGACGGCAACCTCGACCTGGCGCTGGCCTATACCGGCGGGCTATCAGAAGACAGTCCCCTGCAGTCACGTTACTGGATGACGGATACCTACCTGCTGGCGGTGCACGAAGCCTCAGCGCTGGCCAAAAAACCGCCCAAACGCCTGGCTGAGCTTAATGGTGAAGATTTCATCTTGTTCAGGCGTGACCAGTCGCCCCGCCTGCACGACCTGATGATTCACCACTTCCATGAGCGCGGGTTTTCGCCGCACATCACGCAGGAGGGCACCAGCCACAACACCGTGCTGGGGCTGGCAGCCGCCGGCCTCGGCTGCACCGTCATTCCAGCCAGTGCGGCGCAACAACGATTGCCGCAAGGCGTGCGCCTGTTGCGTGTGCCGGATTTCGATGTGCGCATGCCGGTAGACCTGGTGTGGCGGCGCGACCAGCACACGCCCGTGATACAGCGCTTTGCAGACCTGCTTTGTGGCCCGCGCAAGGTTGGGCGAAAGGGCAAAACAGGCGCGGGCTGACACTTTGCCAGGCGGCAACCGCTTTTAAAGCACGCCGTCGCGCAGCCGCGCGAACACCTTCCAGAAGGTCGCTTCCTGGGTGGTCGTGAAGTTGATGCGCATCAATGTGCCCGGCGTCCGCTGCGCATGAAACAGCGAACCCGGCGCAATCAGGTAACCCTCGTCGAGCATGCGCTGCGCCAGCGCGTCGGTGTCCACACCTGTATCCACCCAACCGAAGAGGCCTGCCGGTTCTGATTCGAAGCGGCAACCGTGTGCCAGCGCCAGCTTGACGCTGCGTGCACGCGCCTGGGCCAGCCTGGTGCGTATGCGCTCCGAATGGCGGCGCAGCTGGCCCTGCTCCATACACCAGGCGAGGGCTTTCTCCAGTAACGCGGGCGTCGTCAACGTGGCGAGCAGCTTGGTGTCCAGCAGGCGCTCAACCAGGTCTGCCGGTGCAGCCATAAAGCCCACACGCCAGCCAGGCGCGAGGATTTTTGCAAAACCGCTCACATAAATCGTGCGCTGCAGGCCGTCGAGCGAACACAGGCGCGTGGCGTGCTCGGGTGCGAGGTGGCTGTAGGTGTCGTCTTCGACGATGTGAAAGTTGTGCTCGTTGGCCAGCTGCAGCAATCGGTGCGCGCTGCCGGGCGATAGACAGCGGCCAGTGGGGTTGTGGAACACGCTGACGCTGACAAACAGTTTGGGCTGGTGCGCCTTGCAGTACTTCGCCATGACTTCCAGGTCTGGGCCATCGTCATGACGCGGAACCGGCAGTATGCGCATGCCCAGCGCGTCGAGACGCGCAAACTCCACAGCCCAGCCGGGTTCTTCAACCATCACGCAGTCGCCGGCACGCAGCAGGGTGCGGCTGACGATGTCGAGCGCATGCGTCGCGCCCACAGTGGTGATGATCTGCTCGGGCACCGCATGCACATTCAGGGTGGCGAGTTTTTGCGACAGCGCCCGGCGCAGGCTGGTGTCGCCCTTCGGCTCCCCGTATTGCAGTGATGAGGAACGCAGTGCCTGTGTGCTGGTGAATTTGCGCACGGCGGCAGGCATGAAGGCGTTGTCCAGCCACTCGGAAGGAAACACACCCATGCCAGGCTGCGGCTTTTTGCTGACGGTGTGGAACATGCCGCGAATCAGCGCGGTCGCGTCCACGGGCACGTGGCGCGACGCCATCCACACGGCGGTGTTCCATGACCCTGATGCATCGCCGGGCTGCGCATTCACGCCCACCAGCGGGCTGGCAATGTTTTTGGTGGCTGAATTCGCAATGTCCACTGCATCGGCGGTATTGCCAGGCACAGTGATGGCCGTGTCGCGCACAAAAAAGCCGCTGTTCTTGCGCGCCACCACCAGCCCCTGTGCCTGCAGCTGGTCATAGGCTGCCACCACGGTCGAGACACTCACGCCCTGCTGCTGCGCGCACAGCCTTACCGAAGGCAGGCGTGCACCCGGCGCCATCAGGCGGTTGCGTATGCGCTCCGCAAAGCGGCTGTAGAGCTGCTCTGTCAGCGACTGGGATGCGGTTTTCATCAACATGGCACGATTACTTTCTGCACGGCTTGCCGGTGTGCTGGTTTTACGACCAATACAGTTTTCCAATTTGTAGTCCAAACTGTATTGGTCATGTACTGCTTTCAACTATAAAGTGAGATGCATGAACTGGCAAGAATTCACCGCACTGCTGGTGCTGGCCACGGCGATGAGCTTCACGCCCGGGCCCAACACCACGCTGTCTACCGCGATTGCGGCCAACCACGGCCTCAGGCGGGCCTTGCCCTTTGCGTTTTCTGTCGCAGCCGGCTGGGGGGTGCTGCTGACGCTGTGTGCCTGGGGGCTGGGCGCACTGGTGCTGGCCGTGCCGCTGCTCAGCATGGCCATCAAGGCTGTGGGCGTGGCTTACCTCTTGTGGCTGGCTTTGAAAATTGCACGCTCGAGCACGTTGAGCGAGGCTGATGCAAAACGCATGACCATTGGGTTCTGGCAAGGTGCGGCGCTGCAGTTCGTCAACATCAAGGCCTGGATGCTGGCGCTGGCAATCGTCAGCGGCTGGATCGCCGGGCATGCCGACTGGGTCCAGCGCCTGATCGTTGTACTGCCCATCATGATGTTTTACGCCCTCAGCAGCAATGTGACCTATGCGCTGGCAGGTTCGCTGCTGCGCAACTGGCTTGCCGGACCTGCGGGTACGGGCAGCCGGTTGCGTGTCTTTAACTGCATCATGGCGGCCGTGCTGGTTGTGACAGCGCTCTGGATGCTGGCCTTATGAAAACCACGCATGAACAGCGGCAAATCAACCGCGGCCTGCTCATCGGCCTGCTGGGCATTGCCATTTTTTCGCTCACGCTGCCGATGACGCGGCTGGCCGTGGGTACAGCTGATGCGCCGCAGATGTCCGGGCTGTTTGTGGCGATGGGCCGTGCTGTGGTGGCGGCAGCCTTGTCTGCGTTTTTTTTGCTCGCCACACGCGCACCCTGGCCCAGGCGTGAAGACTGGTGGCCACTTGCGATCACGGCGGCAGGCGTGGTGTTCGGCTTTCCGCTGCTCACGTCCATCGCCATGCGTCACGTCGAAGCGATGCACGCCAGCGTCATCGTCGGCGTGCTTCCGCTGGCCACGGCTGCCGTCGGTGCACTGCTGCACCGGCAGCGGCCTTCAACCGGCTTCTGGTTTTGCGCCGCGCTGGGCAGCGCACTGGTGGTGGCTTTCGCCATGTTGCGTTCCGGCAGCGGCGGCCTGGCCATCAGCGCAGCTGACCTGCTGTTGCTGGGCGCCATGCTATGTGCCGCCGTGGGTTACGGCTACGGCGCGCAGTTGTCGCAGCGCATGCAGGCAGAGCACGTCATCTGTTGGGCGCTGCTGATTTCGTTGCCGGTCACCCTTCCACTAAGCATCAGCAGTTGGCCCACCGGAGCCATCAGCACACCGGCATGGTGGGGCTTTGCCTATGCGGCGGTGTTCTCGATGTGGCTGGGCTTTTTTGCCTGGTACCGGGGCCTGGCGCTGGGCGGCACCGTGCGTGTGAGCCAGGTGCAACTGGTACAGCCTTTTATGTCCATGCTGTTTGCAGTGCCCCTGCTGGGGGAGCGGCTTGATGCCGTGACGGTTGGCTTCGGCCTTGCCGTCATCGCCACGGTGTTCATCGGCAAGAAGATGCCGGTACACCCCCCGCAGCGCGTCACCCCTGAAAAAATCGCCGCCTGACCAAAGATGCGAAACTCTTTGATTGCCCCTTGGCAACAGATCAAAAAACCATGGAAAAGACAAACATGAAATGGACACAGGCCGCTCGCGCGGAAAAGATGAACCCGTCCTTCATCCGCGAAATCCTGAAGGTGACGGAGAAGCCCGGCATCATCAGTTTTGCTGGTGGCCTGCCTTCACCCAAAACATTCCCGGTGGACGCATTTGCAAAAGCCTGCGCCACCGTGCTCTCCACCGACGGCCAGGGCGCGTTGCAATATGCCGCCAGCGAAGGTTATGCGCCGCTGCGTGAGTGGGTCGCTGCCTCGCTGCCGTGGGACATCGACCCGGCGCAGGTGCTGATCACCACCGGCAGCCAGCAGGCGCTGGACCTGATTGCCAAGATCCTCATCGACAAGGGCTCGCGTGTGCTGGTTGAAACGCCGACCTACCTGGGCGCGCTGCAGGCGTTCACGCCCATGGAGCCCGAGTTTGTGAGCGTGGCCGGCCATCCTGACGGAATTGACGTAGATGATCTGGCCGCCAAGGCACCCGGCGCACGCTTCATGTATGTGCTGCCCAACTTCCAGAACCCGACCGGCAATTCCATCAACGAAGCCGGCCGCGTGGCGCTGAGCGCTGCTGCTGCCAAGGCCGGCCTGCCGCTGATTGAAGACAACCCGTATGGCGACCTGTGGTTCGACGCACCGCCGCCGCTGCCACTGACGGCGCGCAACCCTGAGGGCTGCATCTATATGGGCAGCTTCAGCAAGACGCTGGCGCCCGGCCTGCGCCTGGGTTTTCTGGTCGCACCCAAAGAGCTGTATCCCAAGCTGCTGCAGGCCAAGCAGGCGGCCGACCTGCATACGCCGAGCTTTAACCAGCGCATGGTGGTCGAGGTACTCAAGGGCGGTTTTCTGGATCGGCACGTGCCGACGATTCGTGCGCTCTACAAGTCGCAGCGCGACGCCATGCTGGCCGCGCTCGATAAAAACCTGGCGGGCACAGGCATCACATGGAACAAGCCCGCAGGCGGCATGTTCCTGTGGCTCCAGCTCCCCAAAGGTATGGACGCCGTCAAACTTCTGCCTCTCGCAGTTGAGCGCAACGTGGCCTATGTGCCGGGCGCGCCCTTTTACAGCGGCGAGGCCGAACATGGCAACCTGCGCCTCTCGTTTGTCACGGCATCGGTCGAGCAAATCGACACCGGCATCGCCGCGCTGGCCGACGTCTTCAAGGCCAACCTGCCGAAATCATCATGAGTACGCTGCACATCTGGGGCCGCATGAGCTCCATCAACGTTCGCAAGGTGGTGTGGACTGCGCAGGAACTGGGGCTGGAATTCCAGCGCACTGAAGCCGGTGGCAAGTTCGGTGTGGTCAAGACACCTGAATACATCAGCCTGAACCCCAACTCGCTGGTGCCGGTGATCGAAGACGGCGACTACGTGCTGTGGGAGTCGAACGTGGTGGTGCGTTACCTCTGCGCCAAACATGCATCGGGCACGCTCTACCCCGAAAGCCTGAGAGAGCGCTTCGATGCCGAACGCTGGATGGACTGGCAGCAGACAACCCTCAACCCAGCCGGGCTGGGCGCCTTCTGGCAACTGATTCGCACCGCGCCTGAAGCACGCGACCATGCGCTGATAGCAAAATCAATCGCAGCGGTCGAGCCCCTGCTGCAGTCGCTTGACGCGCATCTGGCCGGGCGCAGCTACATGACGGGCGAGCAGTTCACCATGGCCGACATTCCCGTGGCCTGCGAGATTCACCGCTGGTTTGGCCTGCC
>JAZKHN010000105.1:0-1649 GCA_040385325.1 Pseudomonadota bacterium | reverse complement strand
ACGCCCACAGGCACGCTCTGGCCTTCCTTGCCGCAGGTGCCGACGCCGCTGTCGAGTTGCATGTCGTTGCCCATCATGGTCACGCGGGTCAACGCATCCGGGCCGTTGCCGACAATCGTTGCGCCCTTGACGGGGTACAAAATCTTGCCGTTCTCCACCCAGAAGGCTTCGCTGGCCGAGAACACAAACTTGCCGGATGTGATGTCAACCTGCCCACCGCCGAAGTTGGTGGCGTACAGGCCCTTCTTGATGCTGGCGACGATTTCTTCAGGTGCCTTGTCGCCGCCCAGCATGTAGGTGTTGGTCATGCGCGGCATGGGCACATGGGCATAGCTTTCGCGGCGGCCGTTGCCGGTAGGTTTGACCTTCATCAGTCGCGCATTGAGCGAATCCTGGATGTAGCCCTTCAAAATGCCGTCTTCAATCAGCACATTGCGCTGGCTGGCATTGCCTTCGTCATCGACATTGAGCGAACCACGGCGGTCGGCAATCGTGCCGTCGTCCAGCACGGTCACGCCTTTGGCCGCAACGCGCTGACCGATCTTGCCGGCAAACGCGCTGGAACCCTTCCGGTTGAAGTCACCTTCAAGTCCGTGGCCAATGGCTTCATGCAACAGGATGCCGGGCCAGCCGGAGCCAAGCACCACGGTCATCTCGCCTGCAGGTGCAGGGCGCGCTTCAAGATTGGTCAGCGCCGCCTTCACGGCATCGGCCACGTACTGGCCAATCTGCTCGTCATCAAAATAAGCCAGGCCGAACCGGCCGCCGCCGCCGCCAGAGCCCATTTCGCGGCGGACCTTGCCCGCAACCTTTTTCTCGGCAATCACGGTCACGCTAAGACGCACCAAGGGGCGCACATCGGCGGCCAGCGTGCCGTCGGCGCGCGCGACCATGACGACGTCGTATTCACTGGCCAGCCCGGCCATCACCTGCACGATGCGCGGGTCTTTGGCCTTGGCGAGTTTTTCAACTTTTTCAAGCAGCTTGACCTTGGCCGTGCTGTCGAGCGTGGCAATCGGGTCCAGGTCCTGGTAGAGCGAACGGCTGCTGGCCACCTTGCGGCCCGGCGTCTTGATGCGGCCCGACTTGCTGGCGGCAGCAATGCTGCGCACAGTGCGGGCGGCGTCGAGCAGCGATGCATCGGAAATATCGTCTGAATAGGCAAAGGCGGTTTTCTCACCGCTGACGGCACGCACGCCCACACCCTGGTCGATGCTGAAGGAGCCGGTCTTGACGATGCCCTCTTCCAGGCTCCAGCCTTCGCTGCGGGTGTACTGGAAGTAAAGGTCGGCATCGTCCGCGCCGTGCGAGGTGATTTCGCCCAGTGCCCGGCTCAAATGCGCCTCTGTCAGGCCGAAAGGCTTGAGCAGCAGGTTTTGCGCAATCTCCAGCCGCTCGGAGGTCGACGCTGCGGTCGGTTTAACGGTTGAAGACGTCGTGGAAGCGTTGAGTTTTGAGGCCGTAGAAGAGCGGAGTGAGGTCATCGGGCCATTGTAGGCAGTCTGGTCATTGCGCGGGGACGGAAGGGTCATGCGGCAAAAGGACCGCCAATTCTGTTCGTACGGCCTGCAGCGGATGGCTCCAGTCGTCAGCGACCTGCTGCCTGAACAGGCGCGCACCCGGGTACCAGGGGCTGTCGTCACGCTCAA
>JAZKHN010000104.1:1669-6073 GCA_040385325.1 Pseudomonadota bacterium | reverse complement strand
GACGTGGCTCTGCGCCGTTTCAAGCGCACCATCGAAAAACTCGGCCTGCTGACCGACCTGCGCGCCCGTGAGTTCTACGAAAAGCCAACGGCTGAACGCAAGCGCAAGAAGGCTGCTGCCGTCAAGCGCAACTACAAGCGTATCCGCTCGATGCAACTGCCCAAGAAGCTGTACTAATCAGTACTCGCCTCACGGCAAAAAAAGCCCGCAAGAGGACGCTCTGCGGGCTTTTTTACTTTTGTACTTTTTGAATCCCGTTTTCACGAAAGACCACCATGGCACTCAAAGAACAAATCACTGAAGACATGAAGAACGCCATGCGCGCAAAGGACAGCGAGCGTCTGGGTACGATTCGCCTGCTGCTCTCGGCCATGAAGCAAAAGGAAGTCGACGAACGTGTAGTTCTGGACGACGCGGCGGTGATTGCCATCGTCGACAAGCTCATCAAGCAGCGCAAGGACTCCATAGAGGCTTTCCAGAAAGCCGAGCGCAAGGACCTGGCCGACAAGGAAGCCGCAGAACTGGTGGTGCTGCAGGCCTACCTGCCGGCGCGCCTGAGCGCCGATGAAGTTGCCGCAGCGGTAAAAGCCATCGTGGTGGAACTGGGCGCCAGCGGTCCCGGCGACATGGGCAAGGTGATGGGCGCAGTGAAGACCAAACTGGCAGGCAAGGCCGATATGGGCCAGGTGTCAGCGGCAGTAAAGGCCGCGCTGGCTGGTTGATGGCCGCTACGGTCGCTCACTGCATGTAGCTCCCTGCCCCCCGAGGGGGCCGCCCCGCCTGCGGTCTGGCAAAGCCAGTCCCGCGGCTCCTGCTTGCTTAAAACCTCGATAAAGCCCGTATGTACGCAGAGGGGGGCGTGGACTAATCAGGATCCAGCAATCTTCATGCGATTGACCAGGATCGATCCCACGGTTTTCGCACCATAGTTGTATGCATCAGCTCCCACAGCCTGAATGCCCATCAGCATGTCTTTCAGGTTGCCGGCAATCGTGATTTCTTCGACCGGGAAGGCTATCTGGCCTTTTTCGACCCAGAAACCTGCCGCGCCGCGTGAATAGTCACCCGTCACGTAGTTCACGCCCTGCCCCATCAATTCCGTGACAAACAGGCCGGTACCCAGCTTCTTCAGCATGGCATCCAGGTCGTCGCCCGCCCTGGTCTGGCGGCTGCTCATGACGAGGTTATGCGAGCCGCCGGCATTACCGGTGGTGCGCATGCCCAGCTTGCGGGCTGAGTAGGTGCTCAAAAAGTAGCCACGCACAATGCCGGCATCCACCACCGTACGGGCGCGCGTTTTGACGCCTTCTTCGTCAAACGGCGAGCTGCCCTTGCCTTTTTTGAGGAAGGGATCTTCAGTGATGTCGATATGGCTGGGGAAAGCCGGCTTGCCCATGCTGTTAAGCAAAAACGTGCTCTTGCGGTACAGCGCGCCGCCGCTCACGGCCTGCACAAAACCGCCCAGCAGGCCTGCGGCCAGCGGCGATTCGAAGAGCACCGGGCATTCGCAGGTCTTGACCTTGCGGCTTTTAAGGCGTGACAGCGCACGTTCTGCGGCGTAGCGGCCGACAGCCTGCGGGCTGGCCAGCTCGCTGGCATCGCGCATGGAGCTGTACCAGGCATCGCGCTGCATGTCGCCGTTTTTGCCGGGCGACGACGCAATCGGCGCGACTGAAATACTGTGGCGCGAGCTGGCATAACCACCCCGAAAACCCTTTGTGTGCGCACTGAAAAAATGGCTTTGCTGGGCCGACACACCGGCGCCTTCGCTGTTGGTGATGCGCTTGCTGGTCTGCAGCGCGGCGGCCTCGCACTCGAGTGCAATTTTTGCAGCGTCTTCAGAGGTGATGGCCCAGGGGTGGAACAGGTCCAGGTCAGCGTGCGTGCGGGAGATATCGCGGTCGGCGGGCAGGCCGGATGATTTGTCTTCTGCGGTGAAGCGTGCAATGTCGAAAGCCGCTTTCACCGTTTGCTGGATGGCGGCATCTGAAAAATCACTGGTGGCGGCGTTGCCGCGCTTCTGGCCGACATACACCGTGATGCCCAGAGACTTGTCGCGGTTGCGCTCGACGTTCTCAAGCTCGCCCTTGCGCACGCTGACCGACAAACCGCAGCCTTCAGACGCTTCTGCCGCCGCATCGGTGGCGCCCAGCTTTTTGGCATGGGCCAGTGCGCTGTCAACCAGGTGTTCGAAAAAATCCCTGTGGTAGCTGAAGCCCTGCCCGGGCTGGGTGGTGGGTCGTGCGCCGGAAGATGCAGTCGTGCGAGAGGAAGTCTTTGATGTCATATGGGTAGCTATGATACTGACTGCTATGAACACCAAGACTCCAAAGGGCATGAAGGGCTACTGGTCCAACGGCCGCTTCGTGAAACCCGAAGAAATTGCCGCCGAAGAAAAAGGCCCGCCCAGCAAGACCCAGCTCAAGGCCGAGGCTGACGAAATGCAGGCCCTCGGCGAAGCCCTGCTCACCTTGCGCGCCGACCTGATGGCGCGGCTTGATGTGCCCGACAAACTGCTCGACGCGATCAAGGACGCAAAAAAAATCACGAATTTCGAGGGCAAGCGCCGCCAGATGCAGTTCATCGGCAAGCTGATGCGCCCTCTCGATCCGGATCCGATACGCGAAGCCATCAACGAACAGCTCAACGGTTCGGCGCAACTGACGCTGGCACTCCACCTGGCCGAACAGTGGCGTGACAAGCTGGTGGCTGACGACGAATCCCTGCAGCAGTGGCTGGTTGAATACCCCGACACCGACTCGCAGCAGATGCGCGCGCTGATACGCCAGGCCCGCAAGGACTACAAACCCGAAAAGCCGGGAGAAGCCCCGCGCCATGGCAAGTCCTACCGCGAGATTTTCCAGATGGTCAAGGAAATGATGAAGGCCAAAGCCGAAGGGCCCGACGCACCATGAGCGCCGCTCACGATGCAGTCCGCATAGGCATCGTGTCGGTCAGCGACAGGGCTTCCACGGGCGTCTATGAAGACAAGGGCCTGCCGGCGCTGAAAGACTGGCTGACGCGCGCCCTCCTCAACCCCATCACTTTTGACGAGCGCCTGATTCCCGACGAACAGGATGGCATCAGCGCCGCCCTGATCTCACTGGTCGATGCAGGCTGCTCGCTGGTGTTGACCACAGGAGGCACCGGCCCCGCACTGCGTGACGTCACGCCCGAAGCCACGCTGGCCATCGCGCACAAGGAGATGCCCGGCTTTGGCGAGCAAATGCGGCAGATCAGCCTGAAGTTTGTGCCGACGGCCATCCTGTCGCGCCAATGCGCCGTTATCCGTGACAAAAGCCTCATCATCAACCTGCCCGGCCAGCCCAAGGCTATCGCTGAAACCCTCGAAGGGTTAAAAAGTGACAGCGGCGAGCAGATCGTCCCTGGCATATTTGCTGCTGTGCCTTATTGCGTTGACCTGATTGGCGGGCCTTACCTTGAAACGCGTGCAGAAGTCTGCAAGGCATTCAGGCCGAAATCTGCCCTACGTCCCTCGGCCGTCTGAATTGCAGCCTGTGTTTTTGCCGCGCGGAGGCGCGGCCCCTGGTGAAAGAAAAAAAACATGACTCGTCTGACCGCGCAATACATTTCACACTATTGCCTCACGACACTGGCGCTTTCACTGCTGCTCGCGTCAGGCGCCGGCGCACAGACCCGCGTGCTGGAGCCCAGCCTGCCCTACGTCGTCAAATCATCCGACAAGCTGATCCGCCTGAGCAGGGAAATGCTCGTCAGTACGCAGGCCTGGGCCGAGGTTGCCAAATACAACCAGCTAAAAGACCCTGACCTGATCTTCCCTGGCCAGAAGCTGGACATCCCCCTGCGCTACCTCAAGTCGAAACCGGCCACCGGCAAGGTCATCAGTGCTGAAGGCGATGTCACGCTGGGCGGCAACGCCATGGTGCCCGGCGCTGCGATTGCGGACGGCAGCCAGCTCAAGACTGGTGCCAACAGCTCTGCCGTGATCGAGCTCGGCGACGGCAGCCGCGTCAAGATGCTGCCGAACAGCCTGGTGCAGGTCGTCACCAACCGCGACTACGCCATGCGTGATTCATCGGCCAGCGGCTCGACCAACTGGTTCTCCGGGCTGCTGCGGCTGGCCGCCGGCACCATGGAAGCCGTCGCCACCAAAAACGCCAAGCGCGCAACACCGCTGCAGGTGGAGACCCCGACCTCACTCGTCGGCGTGCGCGGCACCGAGTTCCGCGTCGCCTTCGACGACCCGGCCAGCGCCAGCGCCCGCACCGAAGTGGTTGAGGGCGCCGTTCGCGCCGACAACCCTGCCCAGGGCGCAGGCGCAGACCTGCCCACGGGCACAGGCGCCGTCGTCAAGCCCGCTGAGCGTGAGATCAAGGTCGTCAATCTGCTGCCGGCACCCGACCTGAGCAATATCCCTGCAGA
>JAZKHN010000104.1:0-1569 GCA_040385325.1 Pseudomonadota bacterium | reverse complement strand
GGCAAGACCGTGCTGGGCTGGATAGGCCAGCAGTCCAACGGGCAGCCCATGGCAGAGGGGGTGTATTCAGCCCTGGTAGCGCGTGACGAAGCCCTGACGCAAGTGGTCACCAACTCAGACACCGCCGTCGCAGGCCGTGGCCCGCGCCTGGACCTGGGCAATCTGACGCCCGGGGTGTACTTCATACGCCTGCGCAGCAAGGTGGCGCAAGGGGCGACGGACAGCGAGATTTACCGCTTTGAGATCCCTGCCAACTGGGGCAAAAGCGTGTTTGACCTGACGTCTTCGCTGCAAGCTGTTCGCTAAACCCAGCCAGAGCAACTCAGCATATGCCGAGGCATATGCTGAAAATCAGAGATAAAACCACTCGGAAAAGCTCAAAAACCTGTTTTTGGAGGCTTTTTTGGGGTATTTTCAGGCATTAAATCGGCTACAAGCCAATAGATACGTACGTGAGCAGCTACTGATTTAATAGCAGATCCCCCGCTGGTCTTTGCGGACCTGATCCGCAATCCATGACCCTCGCGCAGATTCCAAACCGGGGATGGGCCCCGGATCTCGTCCGGGATGACACCCAAAGCCTCAGCGTGGATGCGGCCCTTACTTGCCAATCAGCTGGTTCAGCTTCTCGGCCTCAAACGTCTCGGTCAGCGCAGCATCGGCCGGCACGCAATCCCGGCGCGGGGATTGCGGGTTCTGGGTGACGGACAGCTTCTCTATGGCTTCCCAGAGCAGCGCAATCTGGTGCTCCTGCGACGAAGCGTTCTCGACCAGGCCCTTCATGGCCATACCCAGCGGGTCATCGTCCAGCGTGATGCCATAGGCCGAAAAGCTGGTTCCCCGGGTCACGTCGGCACTCTCGCCCACCTTTGAGGGGATGATGCGCGCCGGTATGCCCACCGCAGTCGCGCCCGCGGGCACCGGCTTGATGACCACCGCATTGCTGCCTATCTTGGCGCCGTCTCCGACCAGAAAGCCGCCCAGCACCTTGGCGCCCGCGCTCACGACCACGTCGCGGCCCAGCGTCGGGTGGCGTTTTTCACCCTTGTAGAGCGAGGTGCCGCCCAAGGTCACGCCCTGGTAAATCGTGCAGCCGTCGCCGATTTCAGCCGTCTCGCCAACGACGACACCCATGGCGTGGTCGAAAAACACGCGCTCGCCGATCTTCGCGCCGGGGTGAATCTCTATGCCCGTGAAAAACCGCCCCACATGCGAGACAAAACGCCCCAGCAGCTTGAAGCCCTTGTGCCACAACCAGTGCGCCAGCCGGTGCGAGATCAGGACGTGCAGGCCCGGGTAGCAGGTCAACACTTCCCAGGTGCTGCGCGCCGCAGGGTCGCGGTCAAGAATGCACTGGATATCGGAGCGGATTCGGGAAAACATGGCTCCAAGTCTAATGGTGTACCGGCCAGGACGCTTTCCGGCGACGGTGCGCTTCTGCTCAACCGCCCTCTGTCCACGCGAAAACATTCCAGCAGGGCGATGGCACATATGTAACAACGGCGGTAAGCTCAGGCGACCCCACGCCAACAAAAAAGAGAACCCATGAGCGAATTTCAGCCCACCCAG
>JAZKHN010000103.1:8498-10168 GCA_040385325.1 Pseudomonadota bacterium | reverse complement strand
GAGCGGCTCTATGAATGGCTTGAAAAGTTCGCTCACGCCGATGATGAAGCGCTGCGTCATGAGCTGGTCATACGTGGCGTCTTGAACCAGAAAAGCCCAACCGCGTCCGGCGAACTGCGGCAGCAGCTTTCAGACCTCTACCAACGCGTGCTCGCCGGTGGCCGCCCGGTGCAGATACGCACCTTCCACAGCTGGTTTGCCGCCTTGCTGCGCAGCGCGCCCATGGCGACCTTGCAGCAGCTCGAGTTGCCGGTGAACTACGAATTACTGGAAGACGATGCGCAGGCAAAAGCACTGGTCTGGCGGCGCTTTTATGCGGCGCTGGCGGCAGACCCTGAACTCAAGTCCGACTTTGAAGCCGTGGTGCTGACGCATGGCCGTTTCCAGGCCGACAAGGCGCTGCAGGTGGCGCTCGACAAACGCACTGAATTTACGCTGGCTGATGAGAAGGGTGTCGTCGACGCCTCTGTTGAGCATTTCACAGCCATGTTCCCGGAATGCGCAGGCCTGGGCCACCCCGACGAACATTTCAGCAGCAACGCACCATGCCGCGCACTGATGACGGCTGCGGCCACCAGCCTGGGCCGGGCCAGCGCGCCGACCTTTTCCGCCAAGGGTGTGGAGCTTGAAAAAGCGATTACTGCAGGCGACTTCCAGGCCGCGCTGTCTGCCCTGTTGACCGAGAAGGGCACGGCCCGCAAGTTCGGTGAAAAGATCATCGGCATTGAGACGATCCGCGAAGCGCAGGAGCTTGCGTTGCGAATGGCCGCCGCCCGCCACCAGCATGAAGCCTGGGATTACCAGCAACGCATGACGCGTCTGTCGCGCCTGCTGCTGGCCGAGTTCAGGGTGCTCAAACGCGAGCGCGGCTGGATAGACATGAACGACGTTGAGCGCGCTGCGCTCACCTTGCTGGGTGATCCGGTGCTGTCAGGCTGGGTGCAGGAGCGGCTGGATGCGCGCATACGCCACCTGATGATCGATGAGTTCCAGGACACCAACCCGCTGCAGTGGCAGGCGCTGTCTGCCTGGTTAAGCGGCTACGGCGGCGCCGGCAATGCGCCCAGCGTGTTCATCGTCGGTGACCCCAAACAAAGCATTTACCGCTTCCGCCGCGCCGAGCCACAGGTGTTCATCGCCGCGCAGGAGTTCATTCGCGAGGGTCTGGGCGGCGACCTGCTGGCCTGTGACCACACGCGGCGCAACAGCGTGGCCGTGATCAACACCGTCAATGCCGTGATGGGCGATGCACGCGAGAACGATGGCTATACCGGCTTCAGGGACCACACCAGCGCGTCGCAAGAAAGCGGCTCGGCCATCCGTTTGCCGCCTATATCCCGTGAAACCCGTGAGACTGCTGCTGAAGAAGTGGTGGAAGAGGGCTGGCGCGACAGCCTGACCACGCCGCGCGAGTTGCCCGAAGAAACGCTCAGGACGCGCGAAGCGAGGCAAGCCGCTGCCTGGGTCGCCAACCGGATAGGTCAGGGGTTGCCGCCGTCCGAAGTGATGGTTCTGTCGCGCAAACGCGCTGGCTTGCTTCCTCTGCAGGATGAACTGCGCGCGCTGCACATCCCGGCGCAGATCGGTGAAAAGACCGAGCTCATTGACTGCTGCGAAGTGCTCGACATCGTGGCGTTGCTCGATGTGCTGGTATCCACCCAGCACGACCT
>JAZKHN010000103.1:0-8398 GCA_040385325.1 Pseudomonadota bacterium | reverse complement strand
ACCGACACGCTTGAGCGCAATGCCGACAGCATGGGCGTGCTGATCGACTGGCCGGGTGCGGCGACAGCGCCACAGAAGTTTGTATTTCTCGTGAGTGAAAGCCGCCCGCCTGCCTGCGCCGTCGCCACGCTTGAGAAAGAGCAGCAGGAGAGGGCGCGCGAAGAACTCAACGCCCTCTACGTCGCCCTGACCCGTGCCAAAAACACGCTGGTGGTGTCGTCCATAGAGCCGCACCGCGAGACCACCCGCAGCTGGTGGCAGCGCCTGCAGCCGTTTGCGCAAGAGGTCGCAGCACCTGCACACGCGGACCCGGCGACGGATGATGCGGCCGATACGACCACATTCACGCTGGCGGAGTTGCCTGAACTGTCAGCGTCTCGGGCGCAGGTCGGGTCACCCGCCATCAATGAAGAAGAATCCGACAGCTCTCGCTTCGGCCAGGCCATGCACCGGCTGCTGGAGCTTGGCGTGCAAGGCACAACGCCTGCAGCAAGGCGCGCAGCTGATGCGGTGGCGCGGCAATTCAAATTGCAGCCGGCAAAGATGATTGAAGCCATCGCGATGGCCCACCGCATCCGCAGCGGTGAAGCCGCCTGGGTCTGGAGCCCGGCCGCCATCGCCTGGGAGGGCAATGAGGTCGAGCTGATGGTCGGCGGCCAAAGCCGCCGCATCGACCGCCTCGTGCGGCGCAGGGACGCCGGCCATGAGGGCCACTGGTGGGTGATTGATTACAAGTCGGTGCACCAGCCCGAAAGAGATCCCGAACTGTTGGCCCAGATGGCTGCCTACCGCGCAGCGCTTCAGGCCATTTACCCGGACGACGTGGTCAAGGCCGCCTTCCTGACCGGAAGAGGTGCTTTGGTGGAGGTCACCTGAGCCCCTCTCATCCGCAGTTTTATGCAGGCAGGGGGTTTCAGCCGAGATGAGGCGGCCTGCATCCAGCGGGCAATCCGGCTCGTACATCCTGTTCATCCCATAAGTTGTCCTGCTTCCATTACTTCTATAACACCCAAGGAAATCCATGTTCAAACCCCTCGTTGTCTCTTTCTGCGTTGCAACCATCATGGCTGCCACCGCCGCGCGGGCGCAGGCCCCCGCATCACCCACCGTGCGCCTGCGCGCCACGATTGAAAAGGTCGATGCCACCAGCATCACCGTCAGGGAACGCAGCGGCGAGGTCATCACGCTGGTGCGCCCGCCCACCATGGATGTGTCCGAGGTTTACCCGCTGGCCCTCAGCGACATCAAGCCGGGCAGCTACATCGGCACCGCCGCCATGCCACAGGCCGACGGCACGCAGCTGGCCATTGAGGTGCTGGTGTTTCCTGAAACCGCACGCGGCGTGGGTGAGGGCCATCGCCCCTACGACCTGCGCCCGGACAGCACCATGACCAACGCCACCGTGGCCGACCTGGCTGCAGCGCCTTCAAGCGTGCCCGGCGGCCAGAAGCTGACCCTCAAATACAAGGACGGCGAAAAAACCGTCATCGTGCCGCCCGGCGCACCTGTCGTGAGCTTCAAGCCCGGCAAGTCTGATGAAGCCTCCCTCATCGTCCCCGGCGCCAAAGTCATGATCACTGCGCAGGAAGTCGGCGGCAAGCCCACGGCCCTGCGCGTCATCGTTGGCCGCAACGGTTTTGCACCTCCCATGTAATTGCATAGGAAAAGTGTGGGGCGTGACTGGCAGTTTTTGCTATTAATTCAGTAGCTGCTCACGCACGTATCTATTGGTCTGCAGCCTGTTTGATGCCTAAAAAAGCATCAAAAACCTGCCAAAAGTGGCTTCAAACGACCCAAAAACCGTTTCAAGGAGCCTGAAAATGGCAAAAAGTTAATATGGAAGTTAACTTTTGCCATTTTTTAACGTATACGTTAAAAATCTGGTTACCCGGAAGCCTAAAATGACACTTTCAGGGCATCGAATGGGCCTCCCAGGCCCATCAGCACGTGCGCAAGCAGCTACAGGAACCACAGCGTTTCGGCGCCCACACCCTCCCGCCCACCCGCACACGCCACCCAACGTCAGGTTTTCTTGAACATTTCCATTTCCTCTTCTCCCTCCGCGTTCACTTCCACCCAGGCTGTGCGCCGCGTTGCCGTCATCGGCGGCGGTCCGGCCGGCCTGATGGCTGCCGAGGCACTTTCGGCTGGCGGCTCCGGTGTGTCAGTCCAGCTGTTTGACGCCATGCCTTCGGTCGGCCGCAAGTTTTTGCTGGCAGGCAAGGGCGGCCTCAACCTCACCCACTCCGAAGAGTTCGAGCCCTTCATGTCCCGCTATGGCGAACGCAAAGCTGCGCTTCAGCCGCTGGTTGCCGCTTTCGGCGCGCCACAGCTGCGCGACTGGGCCGCTGCGCTGGGCGTCGAGACCTTCATTGGCAGCTCCGGCCGCGTCTTTCCCAAAGACATGAAGGCCGCGCCGCTGCTGCGCGCCTGGCTGCACCGCCTGCGCGCATCGGGCGTTCAGTTTTTCATGCGTCACCGCTGGCTGGGCTGGGCTGATGACGGTGCGCTCAGGTTTGCCGCACCTTCGGGTGAAGTGCTGGTGCAGGCAGATGCGGTGGTACTCGCACTCGGCGGCGGTAGCTGGGCCAGACTGGGCTCCGACGGCGCCTGGGTGCCGCTGCTGGCGGAGCGCGGTGTGCCGATCGTGCCGCTTCAACCGTCCAACTGCGGTTTTGATGTTGGCGCGGCAGGCCAGCCTGAAGGTCACCCGGAAGGCGAAACGCGCCGCGAGTTTTTCAAGGAGCTGGTCGGCAAGGGCGCATCGGCCAGCGGGTGGTCTGAACTGTTCGCCAGCAAATTCGCAGGCCAGCCCTTCAAGTCCGTCGCCATCAGCTTCACCGATTCGCAAGGCCGCAGCTTCAGCCGCAAAGGCGAGTTCGTCGCCACCGCCACAGGGGTCGAGGGCAGCCTGATTTACGCCGCATCCAGCCTGCTGAGGGATGAAATCGCCGCCAAAGGCAGCGCCACATTTTTGCTCGACCTGCTGCCCGGCAAGTCGCCGGAGCAGGTGCTCGTCGAGGTGCGCCACCCGCGCGGCTCACGCTCGCTGTCCAGCCACCTCAAAAGCCGCCTCAGCCTCGAAGGCATCAAGGCCGCCATGCTGCATGAAAAGCTCGGCAAGGACGACATCAACGACCCCGTCAAACTCGCCCACGCCATCAAGGGCCTGCAGGTCACGGTCATCGCCACCCGCCCCATCGACGAAGCCATCAGCACGGCAGGCGGTGTGCCCTTTGAAGGTCTAAGCGCCAGCCTGCAGCTTCACCTGCCCAAGGCTGTTCCCGAAGGCAGCAGCACACCCGTCTTCTGCGCCGGCGAAATGCTCGACTGGGAAGCCCCCACCGGCGGCTACCTGCTCACCGCCTGCATGGCCAGCGGCCAGGCGGCCGGGCAGGGCGTGTTGAAGCATTTCGGCCTGTAGCCCTGCGGACCACGCGCCTGCCAGCGTTGATTGAGGCGGGTTCAGGTGTGGGTTGCAGGTGTGCCCGACCACGCAATCACTTTGGCCGGTGCGTTCGGCAACGGAATCAGCTGGTTCACCACCTGGCCCGCAAACACCTTTTCACGCAGCTCCTTCAGCACCTCCTGTGCCCCGCCAATGGTGTGAACACATCCACCAGCCAGATCTGGTCGCCAGACGACCAGTCAGACATCATCAACGGGTGCGGCGGGCTCTGAAAGCGCCGGGCTGCTTCCGGGCTGAACTTTGCCCGTCAACATTAAATTTTTAGCGTGTACGTTAAATTTCAGTAAAAAGTTAACTTGCATATTAACTTTTTTAATTCTGCAGCAGCCCCGCTTGTAAAACCATGTCCTAAAAGCTGAAAAATGGCTGTTTTTGAGCATCAAATATGCCCACGAGCCAATGAATACGTGCGTGAGAAGCTATAAAACTTGTAGCAGTTTGTGCGCTGCTCCAAAGCGCTGGCTGCGTTATCGCGCGTTGGGCGCTGTTGCCGGGGGCGGTTCAGTTCTTCAACCGCCCACCACAATCAACCTGAGCATCCAGCTGCATGCCCTGTCTTGAATAGTCGCTGTCGGTGACCTTGCAGCGCGATGCCTGCTCGATGGCGGTGAGCAATGCAGCCTTGCCTGGCGAGCTGCCGTTAATGGCCCGGGGGCTGCCTGCTGCGGTTGCTGTCCATGTGCCTGCTGTGAGTTGGGCAATGACGTAGGGGCTGCCGGCGATATTGACCGTGGCTGATGCGTTGTCTTGACCCGGGCTTGCGCAGGCTGCAAGCGTCATGCACAGGAAGGCCGTTGCGAGCGTGTGCACGGCGCTCATGCGGCGCTGACACCGGCATTGATTGCAGGCACGGGCATGGGCATGTGATTCAACAGGGATGCTTTGGGCTCCGGAATGCTGGGCGGTGCTTTGGGTATTTTTGTGTCCGGGCAACCATACAGAAGTCCGGATGCGATGACGAGGGCAAGGGGCAGCAGTGGTTTCATGGTGTCTCCCGAAAAGTGGTTGTCGCCCCGCAAAGGCGTCTTCAAATGATAGAGGTCAGAGGCCCGGGCTTCTACAGTGCCAAAGTAATTCGCGGTTATCGCCTACAACGCCTGGCGACCGCGGCAGATATTCTGGTTTTTATGGTCTGGCCTTGCCGGGTTTGCCCCATGACCTGTTGCTTTGAACCGGCCAACAATGATTTTTTTAACTGGAGCTGTTCATGCCGTACACACGCCGATTCGCAACCCGTGCTTCCCTGTCTGCCATTGCCGTACTGGCCCTCGCTGTTGTCGCTGGATGCGGTTCGATGAGCCCGCCGCCACCTTCAAACCTGGTGGCCCTGACCACCCAGCTGCGCGGTGCGAATGAGGTGCCGCCCAAACCGTCCAACGCCAGCGGCACGGTGGATGCCATGTTCAACAAGGACACCAATCTCCTGCGCTGGAAAGTCAGCTACGCCGGTTTGACGGGCCCCGCCACGGCAGGCCACTTTCATGGCCCGGCGGGGGTGGGTGCCAATGCCGGTGTTGCGCTGGGCTGGCCTGGTGCCATCACCAGCCCCATGGAAGGTAGCGCGACCCTGACGCCTGCGCAGGCCGCTGACCTGCTGGCTGGCGGCTGGTACGCCAACATTCATACGGCTGCCAACCCGGCGGGCGAAATACGTGGCCAGATGACGGTGCGCAACTAGTCAGACACAACTGGGGTCTTGCCACCGCCCCAGATACAACAAGGTAAAGGCTGGTGGCGTTTTCGTCACCGGCCTTTTTCATGCGCCTTTTGCGTGGCTTTGAACCTGCGTGGCGGGATCCACCACCATGTCAGCAGCACCAATACGCCGAACAGGGTGTAAGCCACTACGAAAACCCATGCCGGTGCACTGAAAAAGATGAGGCGTGACAGCCAGTGTTCGATAAACGACTCGCCATAGGCGGTCTGGCCGGCCTGGCGCCGCAGCAGCTGTTCCCAGATGGTCAGCGGGCAGGTGGCGTCTATCCAGCTTTGAACAATCACGAACATCAGGAGCAGCAGGTGGGCAAACCTGACCCACAGACTGCGCACCCATGCCCACTGCAGCACGCCGCCCACCACAAACAGCAACTGACCCAACACCACGAAAGCGACGATGCCGACATGGACGACCAGTACAAGGTCGGCAAGCAAGGCGCTCGTGGAGGGTGAAAAGGTGATCACCGGTGTTGGAGGCATGGTGTGCGTTGCTGGTTCACAGTGAATTGGAGTGCGGGTAATCAGGGTCTTTCACCACACTGCCGGGGGTTGGCGGGGGCTTTGTAGGGCTTAAGCCTTGATTTACAAGGAGAAAATCAGGGTAAACCTTACAATAGAGGCTTCCCCCGCACCAACATGAACGCTCCCATCGACGTCTCCTTTTTCGCGCGTGCCGCGAAACCACTGACCAGTTACAGAAAGTACTGGGCAGCGCGGTTCGGCACGGCCAAATTTCTGCCCACCAGCCGTGCAGAGATGGATGCGCTGGGCTGGGACAGCTGCGATGTCATCATCGTCACCGGCGACGCCTATGTAGATCACCCAAGTTTTGGCATGGCGGTCATTGGCCGCATGCTGGAAGCCCAGGGTTTCAGGGTCGGCATCATTGCCCAGCCCGACTGGCAAAGCGCAGACCCCTTCAAGGTGCTGGGCAAGCCCAACCTCTTCTGGGGCGTAACGGCCGGCAACATGGACTCGATGATCAACCGCTACACGGCTGACCACAAGATTCGCAGCGACGATGCCTATACGCCTGGGGATATTGGCGGCAAGCGTCCTGACCGCGCCGCCATCGTGTATTCACAACGCTGCCGCGAAGCCTTCAAGGACGTGCCTATTGTGCTGGGCGGCATCGAAGGCTCGCTGCGCCGCATCGCGCATTACGACTACTGGTCTGACAAGGTGCGCCGCTCCATCGTGGTGGACGCCAAGTGCGACCTGCTGCTTTACGGCAACGCCGAGCGTGCGATTGTTGAAATCGCGCACCGTCTTGCAGCCCGTGAAACGGTAGCCACCATGACCGACATTCGCGGAACGGCCTTCATTCGCCGCAGCGGTGATGAAACTTCGCAAGGCTGGTTTGAAATTGACTCCACGAGCGTGGACGCGCCGGGCAGGGTAGAGGCGCATGTCAATCCCTACATGATGATCTCGGACGTGGCGAAAGAGCAGGGCGCGACCTGTGCGCGTGAAGACGAGGCGGCGGGTGTGGCTGTTCAGGCTGAAGCTGCAGGCTCGCCGGTTCTTGCTTCAGTCACATCAAAAACCGGGCCCGCCAATCCGGCCATCAAGCCCCTGACCTTCGTACCCAACCCTTCGCTGCCGTCGATGCAGGGCAAGATTCGCGTGCCGCCACGTGACCGCTCAGTCATTCGCCTGCCGTCCTATGAGCAGGTGAAAAGCGATGCGGTTCTCTACGCACATGCCAACCGCGTGCTGCATCTTGAGACCAACCCCGGCAATGCGCGTGCATTGGTACAGGCGCATGGCGAAGGCGCGACCGCACGCGACGTATGGATCACGCCGCCGCCCATCCCGCTGACCACCGCCGAGATGGACTACGTGTTTGACCTGCCGTATGCACGTGCGCCGCACCCGAGTTATGCCGACGAAAACGGCAGCCATGACCACGCGACCAAGATACCCGCGTGGGAGATGATCCGCTTCAGCGTCAACATCATGCGCGGCTGTTTTGGCGGCTGCACCTTCTGCTCGATCACCGAGCATGAGGGACGCATCATCCAGAGCCGTTCGGAAGACTCCGTGATCCGCGAGATTGAAGCGATACGCGATACCGTCAAGGGCTTTACCGGCGCCATCTCCGACCTTGGCGGGCCAACAGCAAATATGTACCGCATCGGCTGCAAATCGCCCGAGATTGAAGCTGCCTGTCGCAAGCCGTCATGTGTGTACCCGGGCATCTGCTCAAACCTGAACACCGACCACAACCCGCTGATCAAGATGTACCGCCGCGCGCGGGCGCTCAAGGGCGTGAAGAAAATCCTGATCAGCTCGGGCCTGCGTTATGACCTGGCCGTGCAAAGCCCCGAGTATGTGAAAGAGCTGGTCACGCACCACGTCGGTGGCTATCTGAAGATTGCGCCCGAGCACACCGAGCAGGGCCCTCTGACCAAGATGATGAAGCCGGGCATCGGCAGTTATGACAAGTTCAAGCAGATGTTCGAGAAGTACACGCTTGAGGCCGGCAAGAAGCAGTTCCTGATTCCCTACTTCATCGCAGCCCACCCGGGCACGAGTGATGACGACATGATGAACCTGGCGATCTGGCTGAAGAAGAACGGTTTCCGCGCCGACCAGGTGCAGACTTTTTACCCCAGCCCGATGGCAACCGCCACGGCGATGTACCACACCAACAAAAACCCGCTGCGCAAGATCACGCGTGACAGCGAGTCGGTAGACATCGTGCGCGGTGAACGCCGCCGCAGGCTGCACAAGGCCTTCCTGCGTTACCACGACCCCAACAACTGGCCCCTGCTGCGCGAAGCCCTGAAGAGCATGGGGCGTGCCGACCTGATCGGCAACGGCAAGCACCACCTGATCCCTACTTTCCAGCCCATGGTCGATGGCAGCTACCAAAGTGCGCGGCGGAAAAACTCCACGACCGTCTCGAAGACCTCACCGGTTGCGTCGCCGGTGAAGGGCCGCATCCTGACCCAGCATACCGGCTTGCCGCCCAGGGATAACGGTTCCGGCAAACCTCCGGGAAAACCGGGCAAGGCGGGCATACGCAGGCCGCGTTAATGACTTATTAGCCTGATGGGCTCACAGGTCCTATACCCATAAAAAAACGGCCCTGGGGGCCGTTTTTATTTCCCGGAACCACCAGGTGCTGTTTTTATTTTGCCGGTGTCACGCCCAGGCGCCTGGCAACCGTCTGGTCCAGCGCGTTGATCTTTGGCTCTACCGTGCCTT
>JAZKHN010000102.1:0-2740 GCA_040385325.1 Pseudomonadota bacterium | reverse complement strand
CGCAGTGCAGGAGCTGAAAAAACTGCTCGAAGACAACGCGCCCTACAACGCCAAAGTCACCTTTGAAAGCAACGGCGGCGCCACCGGCTGGAACGCCCCCGGCACCGTCGACTGGTTTGAAAACGCCCTGAACGACGCCTCGCAAAGCTTCTTCGGCGCGCCCTGCGGCACGATTGGCCAGGGCGGCACCATCCCGCTGATGAACATGCTGAGCCAGGGTTTCCCCAAGGCGCAGATGATGGTCTGCGGCGTGCTCGGCCCCAGAAGCAACGCGCACGGGCCTAACGAGTTCTTGCATGTGCCTTATGCAAAGAAGCTGACCGCCGCCGTCGCGCAGGTGATTGCGCGCATGCCCGGCTGAGCGGCAGACTGCGCCCCATCCAGAAAAGACCCGCGCACGCATGACATCTGCAGTTGCCGAGCCGTTCACCGCGCGTGACGGTGAAATCCTTGCCCTGTACGAGTGGGAGCCAGACAGCTCCCCCGTCGGCCTTGACGACGCACCCACGCATCTGCGCGGTGTGGTGCTCATCGTGCACGGTCTTGGCGAACACGCGCTGCGCTACGAACATGTGGCGGCGCAGCTCATGGAATGGGGTTTTGCCGTGCGCTCCTATGACCAGCGCGGGCACGGTGAATCAGGCGGCGCGCGCGGCGCGGTGCCCAGTGATGGCGCGCTGCTGTACGACCTGGCCGAGATCGTCGACGACACCCGGGCGCGTGCGTTGCATCGGGATGGCGGTGACCCGGACAAGCCCCTGCCGCTGATCTTGCTGGGCCACAGCATGGGCGGGCTGATTGCCGGGCGATTCGTGGCGCTGGGCGTGCGGCCGGTGTCGGGCCTGGTGATGTCGTCGCCGGCGCTGGATGCCGGGCTGACGCCTTTCCAGCGCTTCAAGCTCGATGTGGGCTATCGGCTGGCCCCCAACCTGCGTGTTGGCAATGGACTGGATGCGCAGTACATCTCGCATGACGAAGATGTGGTGCGCAGCTACAAGGCGGACCCGCGCATCCATAAAAAAATCTCGCCGCGGCTTGGCAAGTTCATCACCCATGCCGGTCCGCCCACGGTTCAGGCGGCGGCGAAGTGGCGCCTGCCCACGCTGCTCATGTACGCGGGCGAGGACAAACTGGTCAGCCCCGAAGGCAGCCGCGAGTTCGCGAGAATCGCTGCCGCGTCAGGCGAGGTGCCGCCCGGCACGGTCACCGCGCACTGCTTTGAAGGCATGTACCACGAGATCTTCAACGAGCGCGATTCGGGCGAGGTCTTTGTGCGGCTGAAGACCTGGCTGGACAGCCATTTCGAATAGCTGCCGGTTCGCCAGCAGGCTGGTGCAGCGTGGTTTTGCTATTGATTCAATAGCTGCTCACGCTTGTATTTAAAGGGCTACAGCCGATTTGACGCCTAAAAACAGGCCTTTTTTGCCTGTTTTTTAAGCATGCAGTGGGTTTTGGTGGGCCAGGAAGTCAAAAAGTTAACTTCCATATTAACAAATTGATAATTCTTAACGTATACAGCAAAAATTTGCCGTGCACGTTAAAAAAGACTGTTCTGTTGTTTAACGGCCTTTGAGCAGTCCGCCCAGCATGCCCATCAGGTCGCCAGCGTTGGCGCCGCCCTGCGGCAATTCGCCGGCCGGCGTGAGTTTGTCGACCAGCCCCGGCAACACATTCGAGATCTGGCTTGCGGCTTCTTCGGGGCTCATGCCCAGCTTTTCGGCCAGGCCGGCCAGCGGGCCGGAACCCAGAACGCTGGTGAGCTGGTCGCCAGAAATCGCCTGGTTCTGGCCTGTGCCTATCCAGGAGCCCACCACATCGCCCAGCCCGGCCTGCTGAAACTTCTCGACCAGGCCCGACAGCCCGCCGTGCTGGCCGTCGTTGCCCAGCATGCCCGTCAGCACCTGTATCAGCTGCGGGTTGCTGGCCGCCAGGGCGATCAGCGCACCGAGGCCGCCAGCGGCAGCACCGCCGGCTGGCGTTTGCCCCTTGTTGTTATTGATGGCGCCCAGAACAGAATCGAATAAACCCATGACACGCTCCCTGTAGTTGAAAAACAAAACCCTCGAAGCGATTCTCGGGCCCGTGCATGTCAAATGTCAGGCGACGGGTCGCTTTCGAAGCGCCAGCCAGAACAATGCCACTGCCGTGAGGCCCAGCGGCAACAGCGAGCCCATGTTCAGCAGCCGCCAGCCCTGGGTGGTGACCAGCACACCGGAAGCCAGCGACGACACCGCCAGCACGGCAAACACGCAGAAGTTGAGCGCACCCTGGGCCTTGTCCTTTTCTTCGGGCCGCCAGGCTGCCAGCGACAGCGTGGTGCTGGCGGTGAAGAGGAAGTTCCACCCCACACCCAGCACGAAAAGCGCGCTGACAAAGTGCATCAGCTCGATGCCGGACAGGGCAATGAACACACAGATGATGTTGAGCAGCAGCCCCACGGCCATGATGGCCAGCGTGCCGAAGCGCTTGATCAGGTGGCCGGTGAAAAAGCCGGGCGCAAACATGCCGATCACATGCCATTCCAATACCAGCGCCACGTCAGAAAAGGGCAGGCTGCAGATCTGCATGGCAATCGGCGTCGCCGACATCAGCAGGCTCATCACGCCGAAGCCGAGCGAGCCTGATGCCGCGGCGACGATAAAGACTGGCTGGCGCATGATTTCGCCCAAAGGCCTGCCTTCATTGGCCCCCACGCTCGTCACTTCGTGTACGTCGCTGCCCCCCGAGGGGGCTGGCCTTG
>JAZKHN010000101.1:1733-2946 GCA_040385325.1 Pseudomonadota bacterium | reverse complement strand
ACTTCCTTGTCGGCGAGCATGGCGCCCAGGTCACGGTTGAAGCGTGCGATGGCTGCAGGCGGCGTGCCCACAGGTGCGACGACTGCAAACCAGCCGACCATGTCGAAGCCGGGCATCTTTTCGGACAGCGATGGCACCTGCTCCCAGCCGGCCACACGTTTGGCCGAGGTGGTGGCCAGCACGCGAATGCGGCCCTGTTTGGCCAGAGCGGCGGTGGAGGCCAGGTCGGCCACGATGGCATCAATGTGTTTGCCCATCAGGTCCTGCACGCCCACACCCACTGACGAGTAGGACACCAGGTTGGCCTGTGCCGCACTGCGTGCGTTGAACAGGCGCGCAATCATGCCGCTGAAGGTGCGCGGGCCTTCATTGCCCAGCGTCAGCTTGCCGGGCTCGGCCTTGGCGCGTGCGACCAGTTCTTCAATCGACTTGATGGGGGAGTTGGCATCGACCAGGATGGCAAACGGGCTGCGCGCCACAAAGGCGACCGGCACAAAATCTTTTTGCGCGTCGTAAGGCAGGGTCTTGAAGAGCAGCGGGTTGGTGATCAGCGCGGCGGTGGTCGCAAAGTAAAAGTTGGTGCCATCAGCCGGCGAGCGTGCAGCGAATTGCGCGCCAATCGTGTTCTGGCCGCCCGGCTTGTTGTCGATGATGACGGGCTGGCTCCAGGTTTTGGCCAGGCGCTCGGACAGCAGGCGCGCCACGTTGTCTGGGCCTGAGCCCGGGGGCTGCGACAGGATCAGCTTCACGGGTTTGTCTGGCCATGCAGCGGTTTGCGCGTGGACGTTGGGCAGCAGCGCGGCCAGTGACAGTGCGGCAAATGAAAGGGTGAGCAGTCTGCGGTTCATGGTGTTGTCTCCTTGGGTTCTTTAATCGTTGAAAAGCTTCAGTTGGACGTGGCGGTTTCTGTTTCGTGCTGGTGTGCTGAAGAAGGCCAGGTTTTGCGCCAGTCGGCCAGCAACTGATCGAGTTCTGCCTGGGTAGACGCGGTGCCAAAGGTGTAATGGTCGGGGCGCACGATGGCGGCATGGCTGTTGTGCTTCTGCATCCACAACGCCGTCACTCCGTCAGCCTCTGTCACGGTCTTGCCGAGCGCGACGAGCGTCATCGGGGTACCAGGTGATGCGAGCGTGCCGTCCATGACGAGCCGCCAGCCGTGGCCAAATTGTTTGTCCATCAACACAGCGCCGCCCGAAGCCGCATTGATGCGCGG
>JAZKHN010000101.1:0-1633 GCA_040385325.1 Pseudomonadota bacterium | reverse complement strand
CCATCTTCAGGTGTGAGCCAGCGCGAGAGCAGCTTCCAGGTGTTCTCTGGTTTCGCCACCTCGACAGGGTCTTCGCCTTCTTTCAGCGAAATCTCCCAGCGGCGGTGATTGCCGGGGCCTATGACCATGGTGCAGGGGCGTTCGGGCTCGCAGTACTGCACGCTGGTGACCGGCAGTTTCTTCAGGCCTTCTTCATTGACCAGTACATCGACCACCAGCCACGGTTCGTCAAAGTCGAGGTCATCAAGTTCAATGCCGGCCTGCGCACGCACGGTGCTGGTCGCGCCGTCGCAACCAATCACGTAACGGGCTTTGACAGTCTGTTCATGGCCTTCGCTGTTGCGCAGCTTCAGCGTTGCAAGCTCTCCATCCTGGCTCAGGGACAGCAGTTCCATGCCCAGCTCAATCGTGACGGACGGCATCGCCGCGGCTTTCGCGCGCAAGATACGTTCGACGGGTGGCTGGGTGAATACGTTTGACGGTGTGTAGCCCAGCGGAAAGGGCGGCGCCACCATGGTCATGCGGCGTATCAGCTGGCCATCGACACCAAAATATTCGGAAGGTGTGAAGGGCTCCATATGCGGCAGCACGTCTTCGGCCACGCCGATCTGCTGAAAGACGCGCATGATCTCGTGGTCGAGCGCAATCGCACGCGGCTTGTCGTACACCGTGCTGGTTTTGTCGCAGACATAGGTCTTCAGACCGGCCTGGCCGAGCAGGCTGGCGGCCACGGCGCCTGATGGGCCGAAGCCGACGATGGCGACGTCATACACCTGGCTCATGTTCAGGCGACCTCGTTCGCTATGGGATTTGACAGCAGGCCGACCTTTTCAATCTCGACCTCATACACGTCACCGGCCTTCATCCAGACCGGCGGCGTGCGTGCCTGGCCTACGCCTGCGGGTGTGCCCATGACGATGACATCGCCGGGCTCGAGCGTGAGCACATCGGCCAGCAGTTCAATGGTTTCAGCGACGCTGAAAATCATGTCGCTGGTGTTGGCGTCCTGCATGACCTGGCCGTTGAGCCGGCCCTGGATCTTCAGGCCGGTGGCGCCGGGTGCGAGCTCGTCGGCCGTGACCAGCAGCGGGCCGAAAGCGCCGGTGTCGTCAAAGTTCTTGCCTATGGTCCACTGCGGCGTTTTCTTCTGATAGTCACGTACAGACATGTCGTTGAAGCAGGCATAACCGAAGACATGGCTGAGGGCTGTTGCCTGTTTTGTGTGGCGCGGCACGCGGGTGCCGATCACCACGGCCAGTTCGGCTTCATAGTCAAACCTGGTCGAGACGGAAGGCACTCGGCCCACGGCCTTGTGTGCAATCAGTGAGCTTGCACCGCGAAAGAAAAACCACGGGTAGTCGGGTTTGTCGCGGCCGCCTTCCTTGGCGTGGTCAAAGTAGTTCAGGCCCAGGCAGATGATCTTGCCGGGCTCGGGTACCAGCGGGGCGAGGGTGAGGCTGTCAAGCTTCAAACGCGGTGCGCCGGATGCGAGTGCAGCTTTGCCCGCAGCAGCGAGGTCTGTACCGGCGGTGAGTGCCGCGCGCATGTCGGCGGGTACTTGCGGCTGTGCCGCATTGAGGTCGATGACGTCGTTGCCATCTACCAGGCCGAGGCGGGGTTGGCTGTCTTTCAG
>JAZKHN010000100.1:0-4162 GCA_040385325.1 Pseudomonadota bacterium | reverse complement strand
TCCGAGTGCTCGGTCGATGATGCGCTCGCGGCCAAAAACTCAAGCGTTCCCTGGGTCGGGGTTCGCAATTACCAGGCGCGCAACTTCATGCGTGATGGCATGAAGGTCGGTGATGGCGTGCTGTTCTATCACTCGAGCTGCGCCGAACCGGGCATTGTCGGCATCGCCGAAGTGGCCTCGACGCCCTACCCCGACCCGACGCAGTTCGATGCAAAGTCGCACTACCACGACCCTAAATCAAAACCTGAAGAGCCGCGCTGGCAACTGGTGGACGTGAGGGTGCTGAAGAAGACGCGCAACCTCACCCTGCCCGAGCTGCGGGCCAACCCGGCGCTGGAAGACCTGACCATCCTCAAAAAGGGCAACCGGCTGTCCATCACCCCGGTCGAGCCGCAACACTGGCGGATCATCTCAAAGCTGCTGGACAAGTGACAGGCCTAGCAGCAAGCCCGACAGGCCCAAAGTCACGTATGGCTATCATCCGTCAATGAGCGTCACACCCTACCTCCCCGCAGACCAGGCGGCAACCGACCGCTTCCGTTTGCTGGTGGATGCGGTGCAGGACTACGGAATTTTCATGCTCGACACCTCGGGTGTTGTGATCTCCTGGAACACCGGCGCCCAGCGCATGAAGCAATACCGCCCGGACGAAGTCATCGGGCGGCACTTCTCACTCTTTTACCTGCCCGATGCCATTGCCATCGACTGGCCGGCCGAAGAACTCCGGCGCGCAGAGCGTGACGGGCGTTTTGAAGAAGAAGGCTGGCGCCTGCGCAAGGACGGTACCCGCTTCTGGGCCAACGTGGTCATTACTGCCCTGAAGGACGAAAACGGCACGCTCACGGGCTACGGCAAGGTCACACGCGACCTGACCGAGCGCCGCATTCATGAAGAAGCCGTGCGCGAAAGCGAGCAGCGCTTCAGGCTGCTGGTCGAGGGCGTGCGCGACTATGCGATTTTCATGCTCAGCCCCCAGGGCATCATCGAAAGCTGGAACAACGGCGCACAACTCATCAAGGGTTACAGCGCGCAGGAAGTGATAGGCCGGCACTTCAGCATGTTCTACACCCCCGAAGACATTGCCGCAGGGCTGGACGAAGCCGAACTCAAGACAGCGTTGTCCGAGGGCCGGGCCGAAGTGGAAGGCTGGCGGCTGCGCCGGGACGGCTCTGTGTTCTGGGCCAACGTCGTGATCTCGCCGGTTTACGACGCCGCAAGACAGTTGCGGGGTTTTGCCAAGGTGACGCGTGACATGACCGAGCGGCGCCGCCTGCACGAGCTTGAGAACTCCAGCAAGCGCATGAGCGAGTTCCTGGCGATGCTGGCGCACGAGTTGCGCAACCCGCTGGCGCCCATACGCAATGCCGTGACCATCCTTCAACTCGAACCCTCACCCAGCCCCATGGTGCGCTCAAGCCGCGACATGATAGACCGGCAGCTTTCGCACATGACCCGGCTGGTGGACGACCTGCTCGACGTGGGCCGCCTGACGACGGGCAAGATCCGCTTCAAGTCGGAACCGGTCTCCTACAACCAGGTGGTGGCGCGCTCCATCGAGGCAGTGCGCCCGCTGATCGACGCGCGGCACCACCAGTTGACGGTGGACATCCCGGAGCAGGGCGTGTATGTCCAGGGCGATGCGACACGGCTTGCGCAGGTGCTGCAAAACCTGCTCACCAACGCGGCCAAATACACCCCCGAGGGCGGCCTGATCGAGGTGAAAGTCTGGCAGGAAGGCAGCCAGTTGAACACCTCGGTGCGCGACAACGGCGCCGGGCTGTCGGCCCAGTCCATGAGCCAGATATTCGAGCTGTTTTCGCAGGGCGACGACCAGACGGCGGCGCGCGAAAGCGGGCTGGGCATTGGCCTGACACTGGCGCGTTCGCTGGTAGAGATGCATGGCGGCGTGCTCAATGCCGCGAGCGACGGCCTGGGGCAAGGCAGCACCTTCAGCTTTTTCCTGCCCAATGCCGGGGATCAGGGCGACGGCAGTGCTGAAGCGCCTGCCCCGCCGCCCGCACCGACGATCATGATCGTGGACGACAACCGCGATGCCGCCAACAGCCTGGCAGAAATCATGCGTCTCATGGATTGCCAGGTCAAGGTGGCGTACGACGGCCCTTCTGCCCTTGATTTGGCCGGCAAGCAACTGCCGCAGGTCATGATTCTGGACATCGGCATGCCGGGCATGAACGGGTACGAAGTGCTGGCCGCCCTGCGGGCCATGCCGGGCGGCGCAGGTGTCACGGTCGGTGCCCTGACGGGTTATGGCACCGACGAAGACAAAAGCCGGGCGGCAGCCGCAGGCTTTGACGCCCACCTGACCAAGCCGCTGGATTTTGTGGCGCTGCAGGCTTTTCTGGCGTCGGCCGGCGTGATGACCTGACGGACGCCGGCGGCGCATAAGGCTTACCTGCAGCAAGGCTGGCTGCTGACAGATGGCGGCATCCGTCGCGTCCAGACTGGCGCGACAACTTCGAAAGCCTCGCCATGCAGCACCACCAGCCGCCGTCCCTGCCCTCCCTGCCCCACAAAACACATTTCTCCCGTCGCACACTGGTCCTGGCCCTTTGCTTCACAGGCATGGGCATCACGGGCAACAGCGTCTGGGCGGCCCAGCCAAAAGCCAAAGCAGCCGGCACCCAGCCCCTTGACGTGGAGGCTTTCAACAACACGACCGACAGCCCCCTGCTTCGCAGCGGCAGCCAGGGCGCCGCGGTGGCACGCGCGCAGATCCTGCTCGACCGGGCCTGGTTCTCCTGCGGTGAGATAGACGGTCGCTTTGCCGCCAACATGCAGCGCATGGTCAAGGCTTACCAGGCCTCACACGAACTCAAGGTGACCGGCACCGTCACCGAAGAAACCTGGAAGGCGTTGAGGCATGACGGTGCGCCACTGCTCACGAGCTATGCGGTGACCGACAAGGACCTGGCCGGCCCCTTCGAGAAAACACCTGTGAAGATGGAAGAGCGCGGCAAGATGAAGGCGCTGGTGTACGAGTCACCCGAAGAAGCCCTGGCTGAAAAATTCCACAGCAGCGTGGGCTACCTGAAACAGCTCAATGGCGGCGGCAAGCTGGAAGCCGGCAAAACCATCGTCATTCCCAACGTGGTGGCAAGCGCCACGCCTGTGCGCGCGGCCTCCATCGAGATCGACAAGTCAGAGCGTGTGCTGTATGTGCTGGATCTCGACCAGCGCCCGGTAGCGGGCTTCCCGATCAGCATCGGCAATGAAAAGAACGACCCGCTGCCCGTGGGCACCATGGCCATCAAGAACGAGGTGAAGAATCCGGGCTTCACCTACAACCCGGTGCTGCTGAAAAATGCCCCCAAAGATGCGCAGAAAGTCGATATCGCGCCCGGCCCCAACAATCCCGTCGGCAGCATCTGGCTGGGCCTGACCAAACCTCACTGGGGCATCCACGGCACGCCCAACCCGTCCAACGTAGGGCATTCTGAAACCAATGGCTGCATACACATGACCAACTGGGACGCCGAACGCCTGTCGCTGCTGGCGAAAGCCGGGTTCAAGGTCATCGTCAAGGCCTGATGACGGCCGCAATGGTTTTTCTAAGACGCGCTGCTCTGGCAGGCTGCGCGTTGCTGATCGTCGCAGCCGCCGTCAAATACGGCAGCCGCATCGAAACGTCCACGGCTGTCGTCACGCCTTCCGTGGCCCAGGCCGACCTGGTGACGCCGCCACAGCCAGCGGCATTGCCCGCGCCAGCAATAGCTCGGGACGACGTGCCGCCAGCCGTGCCCCCGGTCACCCTGGCAGCCTTGTCGGACGACGACATCACCGTGTTGCGCGCACGCACCCTCACCCTGCCTGTGCAGGGCATCAGCACCGGCCAGCTCGCCGACACCTACTCGCAGGCACGTGCTGCGGGTGCCCCGCATGAAGCGCTGGACATCATGGCTGCCCGGGGCACACCCGTGCTGGCCGTAGAAGACGGGCCGGTGGCCAGGCTGTTTCTGAGCAAACCCGGCGGCATCACCCTTTACCAGTTTGACCCGACCAGCCAGTACGCCTATTACTACGCCCACCTTGACCGGTATGCCGATGGCGTCGCGGAAGGCGCAACATTGCGCAAAGGCCAGGTGATTGGTTTTGTGGGCAGCACCGGCAACGCATCGGCTGATGCGCCGCACCTGCATTTCGC
>JAZKHN010000099.1:36679-40032 GCA_040385325.1 Pseudomonadota bacterium | reverse complement strand
GCTGCGGGCGCTGCTGTTGACAGTGTGGAGCGGGGGTCGGTCTTGTCGTACATGGTGGATTCCGTAAGTGTCTTTAAGGTGGCGTTCAGAACGCGACGTTGTCCCTGCCTTTGAGCTTGAGCGCGGCACGCGCATCGGCAGGTGTGGCCACTTCAAGCGACAGCGCCTCGATGATGGACACCAGCCGTTTGACCTGCACCGCATTGCTTGTCGCCAGCTTGCCGGGGCCGTCCCACAGGCTGTCTTCCAGGCCGACGCGGGCATTGCCACCGACCACGATGCTGGCGGTCGCCAGCGGAATCTGTGCGCGCCCAGTGCCAAGCACTGACCACACATAGTCGTCACCGAAGAGGCGGTCTGCCGTGCGCTTCATGTGCATCAGGTCTTCGACGTCGGCACCTATGCCGCCGCGAATGCCGAAGACCGACTGAATCATCATGGGTGCCTTGATGAGGCCGCGGTCCAGGAAATGCGCTGCGGTGTAGAGATGGCCGATGTCGTAGCACTCGATTTCAAAGCGCGTGTCGTTGTCGCTGCAGGACTGCAGGATGTAGGCGATGTCCTTGAAGGTGTTCTTGAACACGCGGTCGTCGCTGTCGGCGAGGTAGGGGCGCTCCCAGTCGTGCTTGAGGTTGGGGTAGCGGCCCAGCATTTCATACAGGCCGAAATTCATGCTGCCCATGTTGAGCGAGGCAACCTCGGGTTTCATCTCAAGTGCAGGCCTCAGCCTTTCCTGGATGCTCATGGTCGATGCGCCGCCTGTGGTGAGGTTGATCACGACATCGCAGGCATTTTTGATCTGCGGCAGGAACTGCTTGAACAGTTCGACATCCTGCGAGGGCCGGCCGTCTTTCGGGTCGCGCGCATGCAGGTGGACGATGGACGCACCTGCGGCGTGTGCCTCGATGGCCGCATCAGCGATCTCTTTGGGCGTGACAGGGATGTGCGGCGACATCGACGGCGTGTGGATGGAGCCGGTGATGGCACAGGTGACGATAACTTTACGCATGGATTCGCTTCTATCTTTCGGTGAGGTCGATTGGATCGGTTTATTCAGGCTTGTTCAGGCCTATTCAGGCTGGATTCCGGCGGCAGAGATGATGGCTTTCCACTTGACGGCTTCGGCCTGCTGGAACGTCATCAGCTCTTCGCCCGAAATCGGGAAAGGCTCGACGCTCACGGTGTTCATGAACTTCTGTGCGGCCGGGCTGTTGATGGCGTCGTTCAGCAGCACCGCGGCGCGCTTGACCACCGCATCGGGCGTGCCCCTGGGCGCATAAATGCCTTGCCAGAAGGTCATGGAATACCCGGGCAGGCCGGCCTCCTGCATGGTTGGCACAGTGGGGTGGCCCACCATGCGCTTTTCGCCGGTGACGGCCAGGGCCCGCATGCGGCCGCTGCTGATGTGCGGGGCGGCGGTGAGGGCGTCCAGCACCATGAAGTCCAGCCGTCCGCCTATCAAATCAACCACCGCCTGGGCGTTGGTCTTGTAGGGCACGGAGACGAAATCAAGTGATGCCATCTGGCGGTACTGTTCGACAGCCACGCGCACCGCAGAGGCGCCCCAGCCGAAGGACAGCTTGCCGGGCTGTTTTTTGGCCAGCGCTGTCAGCTCGCTCACGGTCCTGACGGGCGAGGCGCTGCTGACCACCAGCATCAGGCCGCCACGCAGCACGCCGGTGACGGGGATGAAGTCCTTCAGGTAGTCGTAGGGCAGTGTCTTGAAGAGCGACTGGTTGGCGGCGTGTGTGGTGTTGGTGGTGTGAAACAGCACATAGCCGTCTGCAGGCTGCTTGAGCACGTATTCGGCCGCGATGATGCCGCTGGCGCCGGCCTTGGTGTCAACGACGACAGCCGTGCCGGTTTTTGCATTGATGGCATCGCCCAGCACGCGGCCCATCTGGTCGGTCATGCCCGAAAAAGACGCCACCAGTGTGATGGGTTTTGAGGGGTAAGGCGCCGTATTTTGAGCGAAAGCCGTGCTTGTACCCAGGCCGCTGATGAGTGCGCCCAGTCCGAGGGCAAGTTCTCTGCGTTTCATGTGTGGGTCCTTGTGAAGGGTGTCGTGTTCAATCATGGCGCCTGGCGGCAATTTCCTTGCGGAGTGCGCCGCCATCGCCGTAAGCCTCAAGCACCGGTGCAATGCGTTTGAATGACAGCTGTATGTGACGCTTCATCGCGGTGCGTGCGCGGTCCGCGTGGCCGGTGATAAGCGCGTCCAGCAGCTCTTCATGTTCCTTGATGGCTTCCTGCGTGACGCTGGAATGGAACAGCACGCGGAACAGATGCATGTGCGTCTGCAGCCGGTCCAGCGTTTCTGCCATCAGTTGCCCGCCGCCGGATGTGGCAATCAGGCGGTGAAACTGCGCATCCCAGTGCGCGAACTTGCCGTAGGCCAGTTTTTCATCGTCTCTGGAAGGCTCGAACATGTTGTTGACCAGGCCGCGCAGGTCTTCGCGTTCGTCAGCGCTGAGTTTTGCTGCGGCTTGCGCTGCGGCATGCGGCTCCAGCAACAGGCGCAACTGGAAGATTTCGCCGAAGCGCTGCGAAGAGGGAATCGCGGTGGCGCTGTAACCGATCAGGTGGGTCTTGACGATCAGGCCTTCGGCTTCGAGGCGGATCAGCGCGGCACGTATCGGCGTCTGCGAGGCACCCAGCTCACGGGCCAGCTTGTCGATGGAAATGCGCGCGCCCGGCGGAATCTTCAGCGAGATCAGCCTGGCCAGCAGAACTTCATAAATGTCGTCGCCGACCGAGCGCCTGTTGCGCAGATGCAGTTCCGCATCATCGTCGCCAGAGGGTGGATGGAGGTCTGGATGTGGCATGGGGTTTCCCGGATTCATGGGATGGATTTTGTCCGCTCAAAATCAAATATCGTATCGGATTTACCCTAATAGATTGACAAATAAAATACGATACGATTTTAAAACTACCCATTTCAAGGAAGTTTTATGTCTGTCTCCACACCGGTCAGTGCCGGGTTTCTGCGGTCGCCTCAGGCCATTCTTTTTGGCGATGGCCAGCGCCATGCACTGGGCACCGTCGCCCGCAAACTCGGCCAGCGCGCCCTCGTCTGTACTGATGAACGCCTGTCTGCCGATGCCATGTTCGGCGCCATGATCAGTGACCTTCAGGCCGCTGGCCTTGAGACCCTGGTCTACGACCGGACGCAGGCCGAACTGCCGATTGCGGGCGTTTTTGAGTGCGAGACCCTGGCCCGGGCATTCAAGCCCGACGTGGTCATCGGCATTGGGGGCGGCAGCTGTATGGACATGGCCAAGTTCGTCGGGCTGCTGCTGACGCACGGCGGCGACCTGTCGGACTATTACGGTGAAATGAAGGTGCCCGGCCCG
>JAZKHN010000099.1:0-36579 GCA_040385325.1 Pseudomonadota bacterium | reverse complement strand
TGCCTGCCGCAGTCGCCAACGGCAAGGACAAAGAGGCGAGGGCGGGTGTGATGATGGCGGCGTTGCATGCGGGCCTTGCTTTCGGCACCGCAGGCACCGCAGCTGCCCACGCCATCCAGTATCCGGTCGGTGCGCTCACGCACACCGCGCACGGCATAGGCGTGGCTGTGCTGATGCCGTATGTCATGGCTTTCAACCGCCCGGCCTGCACGACCGAGTTCGCGCAGATCGCCACCGCCATGGGCGTGAAGGGCAGCGATGAAGGCGCGTTGGCAGATGCGGCGATCGACGCGGTGCGCAAGCTGTTCAGCACGATAGGCATACCCGCTACGCTCAAGGACATCGGCCTTTCAGGCGACGACCTGGCGCATGTTGCGGGCCAGTCCATGCTGGCCGCACGGCTGGTCAACAACAACCCGCGGCTGCTTGACGAGGCTGCCATGGCCGCCATCACACGTGCCGCGCACCAGGGCAGCGAGCCCGCACACGCCTGATTTTTTTATACGGCATCATTTCACTTTTCAGCCCAACCAACAGCCACCGACATTCATGACACCTCGCATCCCCCCCACACAGCTTTTTATCGATGGTCAATGGCGCAATGCCACTGCTGACCGCCGCTTGTCCGTCGTCGACCCTGCCACCGAAAAAGTGATTGCAGAGGTCGCCGATGCCAGCGTGCAGGATGGCCTGGATGCCGTGGCTGCCGCCAGCCGCGCCGCACCGGCCTTCGCGAAACTGCCGGGGCGCGAGCGTGCCGAGATGCTGCGCCGCTGTTTTGAACTGATGATGCGCGACAAGGAATACCTGGCCGAACTGATCTCGTATGAAAACGGCAAGTCGCTGGCCGATGCGCGTGGCGAGGTGGCCTATGCGGCAGAGTTCTTCCGCTGGTTTTCTGAAGAAGCCGTGCGGCTGAATGGCCAGTTCGGCACCGCACCCGGCGGGGCCAACCGCATTCTGGTGCAGTACCAGCCGATAGGCGTATCGGTGCTGATCACGCCGTGGAACTTTCCTGCCGCCATGGCCACGCGCAAGATGGCACCGGCGCTGGCGGCTGGCTGCACCTGCGTACTCAAACCCGCCTCTGAAACGCCGCTGACCGCCTTTGCAATGGCCGCCATCATGGCCGAGGCGGGCGTGCCTGCCGGCGTGGTAAACATCGTGACGACTTCCGAGCCGGGCCCGGTGATCGACGCGATGCTGGCCGACCCGCGCGTGCGCAAGCTCTCGTTTACCGGCTCGACGCCGGTCGGGCGTACCCTGCTGCGCAGCGCGGCAGGGCAGGTGATTTCCTGCTCGATGGAGCTGGGCGGCAACGCGCCTTTTGTGGTGTTCGACGATGCAGACATCGACGCCGCCATCGAGGGCGCGATGATCGCCAAGATGCGCAACGGCGGCGAAGCCTGCACGGCGGCCAACCGCTTTTATGTGCAGCGTGGGGTATATGACAGCTTTGCCGCCAAGCTGGCTGCGCGCATGGGTGCCATCAAGGTCGGCAACGGCCTGGATGCCGCCACCGGCTGCGGCCCGCTCATCACCACCAAGGCGGTCAACAAGGTCAGCGACCTGGTGGACGACGCAGTGGCACGCGGTGCGCGCGTGCTGGCCGGGGGCACTCGCCCGGCAGGCACGGGCTACTTCTACATGCCCACCGTGCTGGCCGATGTGCCGCTCGATGCCAAGCTGTTGGGCGAGGAAATCTTTGGCCCGGTAGCGCCACTGGTGGTGTTTGACACCGAGGCAGAAGCGATAGCGATGGCCAACAACACCGAATACGGCCTGGTCGCTTATGTGTACACCAAAGACATGGCGAAAGGCCTGCGCGTCAGCGAGCAGATCGAAAGCGGCATGGTGGCGCTGAACCGTGGCCTGGTGTCTGACCCCGCCGCGCCGTTTGGCGGCGTCAAGCAGAGCGGCCTGGGCCGGGAAGGCGCGCACGAAGGCATCCTGGAGTTTTCGGAAGCCAAATACATCGCCACCAGCTGGTAAAGGTCAGCCTGGTGTGGGCAATTTGCTATTAATTCAGTAGCTGCTCACGCACGTATTCATTGGTCTGCAGCCTGTTTGATGCCCTGAAACAGGCCTTTTCAGGTTATTTTTGGTGTTTTGTATGCCTTGTAAGCGCCAAAACTCCAAAAAGTTAACTTCCATATTAACAATTGGTCCAAATGTTAACCCCTGTATTAACATTCGTATTCTGAGTCGTGGGGCGCGCCTGTTGTGTCTGACCGGCAACAGGACGACGCAGGCGGGCTCATGTACAGAGGTAAAACGTAACAAATCGTCTATCCTTTGCCATGCCTTTGACGCCCCCGACTGTTCGCGCTGCAATCTGTAAGTTGCTATTCCTTCTGGCGGCTGTGTTGGCCCTGTACGTGCCGGCGCACGCAGCGCGAAACGATATGCCCGAGCCGGTGGCCAAGGCTGGCGAGGTCGACCTTCGCCAGTGGAACTTCGAGCGCGACGGCCCCGTGTTTCTGGGCGGTGAGTGGGCTTTTTACTGGCGCCAGTTCATCGACCCCTCTGCGCCGGTATTGTCGACTGGCAGCGCTGCGCCCCAGTTTGCCGACCTGCCCGCAGCCTGGGCCGGTATGGTGGTCGATGGCAAAAAACTGGGCTCTGACGGCTATGCCAGTTACCGCCTGCAGGTCAGCTGCGACAGTGCGGTGGGCCTGAGCATGGCCTTCCCCGTGCAACACAGTTCGGTGCGCATGTTTGTCAATGGCCGCGAGGTGGCGCATCAGGGCAAGCCCGGCGTTGATGACCCGAGCTCTGACCCGGCAGTGGCGCAGCAGTACGTACCGCTGGGAGATGCACGCTGCCCGCTCAACGTTGTGGCGCATGTCTCCAACTTCGACCACCGCCGCGGCGGGCTGGTGCGCGGCATCCAGCTGGGCAGCAGCGCGCAGATGCAGGTGCGGCGCGAGGCCGGCCTGGTGCGCGACATGGGGGCGTTTGGCGGGCTGGCGCTGCTGAGCGTGCTGCCAATTTTGTTTTTTGTCTGGCGCCGCAAGGAGCCCGCGCCACTGTACTTCGGTCTGTTCTGCCTGTCCTGCTGCGTGTTTATTGCAATGTCGGGCGAACGTGCGGCCCTGCCCATACTCGGGCCGCTGGGCTGGGACTGGTACCTGTGCCTGATGTTCCTGAGCTTTTACGGCGGGTTGACCATGTTCGCCCGGTTTGTACACGCAGCCTACCCGCGTGAGTTCGGCCACTGGCAGATCACGGCGGCGAGCTGGCTGGGTGGGGCCGGTGCGTTGCTGGCGGTGCTGACGCCGGGCAGCGTGTTCACGTTGTCTGTGCCGGTGCTGGTTGTTTTTGCCGTCGTGCTGACGGCCTACATCACCTTTGTGCTGACCCGGGCCAGCAGGCGCACGGGCTGGCGCGGCGGCGCGCCCATCCTGCTGGGCGGGTTTGTGGCGGTGGCGATTGCGGTGGGCCATGACTGGATATTTTTCAGGCATCTGCTGGGCAGTTACTGGCTGCCCTACGGGCTGCTGGCGTTTGCGCTGGCACCGGGCTTCATGCTGGCGCGGCGCATGGCGCGGGCGCTGGCTTCCGAAGAGCTGCGCGGCATCGAGCAGCGCGAACGTACCAACCTGCTGGTGCGCGCCACCAAGGCCGGCCTGCTCGACTGGAACGCGATTGGCGACGTGGTGACGTATTCAGACCGCTACAAGGACATCCTGGGTTACCCGGCTGATGCAGCAACGGCCGACCTGCCGGCGTTTTATGACCTGCTGCATCCTGACGACCTCGAACGTGTGCGCGCCAGTTTTGTGGGCGAGCTGCGCAACCGCAGCGTGACCAGCGGCACCCGCCACCACAAGCCGCTGGATTACCGCATGCGGCGGCGCAGTGGTGAGTATGTGTGGGTGCACGCAGAAGGCATCGCCTTGCTGGGCGCGGAAGGCCGGACGCTGCGTTTTATCTGCTCGTTCATCGACATCAGCGATGCCAAGCAGCTCGAGTCGCAGATGACAGACCAGGTCAACCAGAAGCGCCTGGCCGAGCAGGTGCTGTCGATAGAACGTGACCGCCTGCAGCTTCTGGTGCGCACGACCAAGGCAGGTTTCAGCGACTGGGATGCGGCCACCGAGATCATGACCTACTCGGACCGCTACCTTGAAATGACGGGCCACCCCGTGGGTACCGATACCTCGGGCTGGCCGACAGTCTTCATGTTCATGCACGACGATGACCGTGAACGTGCACGCGCGCAGTTCCGCGAGATGGTTGAGTTCACCGGCAAGCCGGGCGACACCGTGCCCGCACCACCCATGGTGGGCAGGCTGCGCACCGCAGACGGCAGCTATTTGTGGATACACGCCGAGAGCGTGTCGCAGATCGGTGAGGATGGCCGTACGCGCCGCATCATCACCTCTTACCTTGATATCACCGTCTTTCGGGAGCAGCAGGAGTTGCTGGCCACCGAGCGGCGCCGGCTGGACCTGGTGGTGCGCGGCTCCCGCGTGGGCATCGTGGACTGGGAAGGCGCCACGCACGAGACCTATTACTCGCCCCGCTTTCGCGAGATACGGGGTTACGCGCCGGACACGGACACCTCTGCCTGGCCGGATTACTTCAAGGTGATGATCCACCCTGATGACCGGGCACGCATCATCGGACGCTGGGTGCCCTTCATCAAGGGCAAGGGGCCTGAGGGCCCGATGGGTGAGTTTTATTCGTCTGAAGAGTACCGGCTGCTGCGCGCTGATGGCAGCTATGTCTGGTGCGAGGTGGGCGGCATGGCGGTGCGTGATGCGAATGGTTTTGTGCTGCGCTGGATTGCCTTCATCATCGATATCACCGAGCGCCGTGCGCAGCAGGAAGCGCTGCGCGCATCACACGACCAGATTGCCGCGCAGGCCGGCCAGCTTGAAGACCGCGTGCGTTTCATCAACGACCTCGTCGACTCGGTACCGGTGGCGCTGGCCATGCGAGATACCGAAGGGCGTTATGTATTTGCCAACCGCACCTGGGAGCAGTACTACACCTTGAGGCGGGACCAGGTGATGGGCCGCACGGTGCGTGAATTGCGTGAGCCGGATGAGGCCACCGAGGTCGAAAGACTGGATGCCGAATCACTGCAACGCGGCGCCGACAGTGCGCCACTTACACTGGACGTCGCGTCAAACGGCAGACGTTTCACCCAGACCCGCACGGTGATGGCGAACTCGAGGGGCGAGGCGCTGGGCGTGGTGGTGGCCAGTGCCGACGTGACCGGGCGTTACGAGATGGAACAGGCGCTGGCCACCGAGCAGAGGCGCATCGCACTGGTGGTGCGCGCGGCCAAGGCCGGCATTGTGGACTGGGACGGCAGGACGCGTACGGCGTTTTATTCGCCCCGGTTGCGCGAACTGCTGGGCTTCGCGGTCGATACCGATACGTCGGCCTGGCCTGACTACTTTGACATGATTCATCCTGACGACACAGAGCGCGTGCGCGCGGCATTTGCCGAACACATCAAGGGCAAGGGGCCGGCAGGTGCGGAAGAGTTTCACCAGGCGATTGAATACCGCCTGCGCTGCGCCGATGGCAGTTATGTCTGGGTGCAGGGCATGGGTGTGTCGGTGCGTGACCAGAAGGGTTACGCCACACGGTTCATTGCCTCGCTCACAGACATCACCGAGCGCCGCGCGCAGGAGCAGGCGCTGCATGCCTCGCATGACCAGATTGCCGCGCAGGCCGGGCAGCTGGAGCTGCAGAACGAGGCGCTGATGGAAAACGTCAAGCTGCGCGAGGAGGTTGAGCGCATTGCCCGCCACGACATCAAGACGCCGCTCAACAGCATCATTGCCGTGCCGCGCCTGCTGCGTGAAGAGCGCCGGCTGACGGCCGAGGCTGACGAGCTGCTGGGCATCGTCGAGCGCGCGGGCTACCGTATCCTGAGCATGGTCAACCTGTCGCTGGACCTCTACAAGATGGAGCAGGGCAGTTATATCTTCCGGCCCGATGCGGTAGATCTGGTCGACCTGGTGGACAAGGTGGCGGTGGACATCCGCAGCCATGCCGCCTCAAAGAACGTGGCGCTCAAGCTGGTGTCGGGCAAGGTGCAGGCCTGCGCCTGGGCCGAAGAGTTGCTGTGTTATTCGCTGGTGGCCAACCTGCTGAAGAATGCGGTTGAGGCGTCACCTGAAGGATCAACGGTCACCGTGACGCTGCAGGATGAAGAAGCTGCGACTGCAGATGAAGGTGCTGATCGGGTCGTGCTCAGCATTCACAACGACGGCATGGTGCCTGCCGCCGTGCGCGACACATTCTTTACCAAATACGCGACCTCTGGCAAGGCCAGCGGTACCGGGCTGGGCACCTACTCGGCCCGCCTGATGGCGCGCACACAGGATGGTGATGTGACCATGCAGACATCGGCCAGCCAAGGCACCACCCTGCGCGTCAGCCTGCGTGCCGCCCCTGCCGGCAAGGTACCCCCCACGGCGCGGCATGCGATGGAAAACCGCAACCGTCAGCCCATTGTGCTGGCCGATCTGCCCCCACTGAAAGTGTTGCTCGTCGATGACGACGAATACAACCTGCTGATCGTGCGCCGTTTTCTGCCGTGCCCGCCGCTCACGGTGACCACGGCGTTCAACGGCCGGGTTGCGCTTGAGATGATCGAGCAGGACGTGCCCGACATCATGTTCATGGATCTGGACATGCCCGTCATGGGAGGACTGGAAGCGATAGGCCTGCTGCGCAAACAGGAAGCGGACCTGGGCCGGCCGCGTGGCTACGTGGTGGTGCTGTCATCTCACGACGATGAAGAGACCCGGGCGCGCTGCCTGGCTGCCGGCTTTGACCATTACCTGACCAAACCTGTGACGCGCGAGATCATCCAGCAGACACTGCTCGGATTTGTGTCGCCCGCAAAAATCGTTGAAGCTGCAGGCAGGGTCGCGCCTTCGGGATCGCTGGCACCCGTCGTCGTGGACCCGGATATTTTCGAACTGCTGGCCGGCTTTTTGCCAACCCGGCTCAAGCTGCTTGATGAAATGGGTGCGGATATTGCATCGGAGGACCGCGAAGGGTTGAGGCGCAGGGCGCACCAGCTTGCCGGCAGCCTTGGTTTGTATGGCTTTCACTGGGCGGCCGAGCAGGGCAAACACATCGAAACCGGGGCAGCCAGCATTGACCTGGAGCTGGCCACAGGCCTAGTCAATGACTTGCGCGTACATTTGCAGACGGCCACAATCGTCAAGGGCGAGATGGAGCAGTGACGGTGGCCGCCAAAGATTTAAAAAACGGAGTAAACAAGTGCTCGACGAACGAAAAAAAATCCTGCTGATCGATGACGATGAAGCCATCGTGACCTACCTGATCACCAAGCTGGCCAAAAACTACCAGCTTGCCAGCACCACGCAGCCGCGCACGGCTGTGGCGTTGGCCAAACGCGAGAAGCCGGACGTCATTCTTTGCGATATCGACATGCCAGACTTCAGCGGGGGTGATGTGGCTGCGGCGTTGTCCGAAGACCCGGCAACTGCGGGCATCCCCTTCATCTACCTGACGGCGCTGGTGTCACCGCAAGAGGCAGAAGACATGGCCGGTTATGTGGGCGGGCGGCCAGGCGTCGCCAAAAAGGCGCCGCTGGCCGAGTTGCTCAAGCGTATTGAGGAAGAAACCGGGCGCTAGCCCGTCTTTCGGCGCGTCTTTTTGACAGTTCCGGCGGCGGCAAAACGGAACATGTTCTTGCCGCCCCCATAACCCCCGGTGCCCTTGTCGCAGTCGAGCAATGCCGCAGTGTGCAGGCTGCGCACAATGCGGTAAATGCTCGTGACGTTGACAGTCGGCTCATCCGTGATCAGGTGCCTGTACACATCAGTGGCCGTCAATGACTTCTTGGGCGACGCGGCGAACAGTGCCAGTATGCGTACATAACTGTCTTTTGCCGGAAGACCTGCCTCTTTCAGCAGTTCGGCGATATCGGAATGTCTCATTCCTGTTGTAAGGCACTCAGGCCCCCCGTGGCTATCAGCACTTACGGCTGTGTTGGCTAGGAGAAAGACGCGATTATCGCGTATGACACAGGTGCGTCAGGCCAGATTTGGCGGACAGGGCGAAATCGCCCGCAAGCGCTTCAGTCGTCGATATCGCCGGGTGCTGCCGCCGGCTTGCGGCCGCTGAACATGGCACTGACGAGGTTTTCACGGTGACGGATGCTGGTGAACAGCACGCCGCCAATGTGGCTTGCGATCAGCACGAGCAGGCCCCAGGCCAGGGCCGCATGCAACTGGTCAAGCCAGGCCATGCCCCAGAAGGCGTCCGTGGTGTACAGCCAGCCGGTCAGGCCGAGCGCTGCGACCACCGCCAGCAGCACAAGCACCATCCATCCGCCCAGGGGGTTGTGGCCGACGTAGCGGGGCTCCTTGCCCGCCCTGATTTGCCGTGCGTAGGTGCGTACGGCCTGCGGCTTGCGGACAAAGCGGGCAAAGCGCGCGTGTCGGCTGCCTGCAAACCCCCAGCCCAGGCGTATCACGACGACTGCCAGGGCCACCCAGCCTGCGGGTTCATGCGTTCGCAGCAAGCCAAGGCCCAGTGTGCTGATCCATGCCAACGCCACGGAAAGCACCAGCAGCCAGTGGAGGAGGCGAACCAGTCCGTCCCATACCTTGACGGTGTTTTGGGGGGCGGGCATCAGTGGTTCAACGGGACAAGGGCGGCAAGCTGAACTGTCTGGACAGGTCGTCAGGAAGGCTGTTTGACTTCACCGACTTTTTCAAAAGTCTTGGGGTTGAAGTAGATTTCGATGCGCTTGCCGCTGTTGTCGAAGCCATAGACTTCGTAGCAGCCGTTGTCGACCTTGACCTGGCGCACCTTCCAGCCCTCTGACGTGAGCTTGCGCTGCAGTTCCATCTGGGGTTTCCATTCAGCCCTGGGCACGTCGCATTTGAAGTCGCCGTGCGCCTGGGCGCTGCCTGCCGCCATGAGGCCCAGCAGGCCTGCCGAGATGAGTGAGGAGAGGGAGCGGAGTGTCATGACTGTCTTTCCTTGTCTGAAAAAATTGCTGCGCACGGGCGTGAATGACGTGGTTACACGTCGATCCAGGCGCGCAGCAGGTTGTGATAGGTGCCTGTGAGGCCGACAACGGCGCTGTTGGTTTCGCCGACGGTGCTGCGCAGCTGTATGAGGTGGGCATCCATGTCAAAAAGCAGTTGCCGCTGTTCGTTGCTGCGCACCATGCTCTGTATCCAGAAAAAACTGGCCAGCCTGTAGCCGCGCGTGACGGCCTCGACACGGTGCACCGTAGTGCCGGGGTAGATGACCATATGGCCGGCGGGCAGCTTGATGCGTTGTTCCGGACCACCGTGGTTTTCGATGACGAGGTCACCGCCATCGTATTCATCAGGCTCGGCCAGAAACAGCGTGCAGGAGATGTCGGTGCGTACCCGACCGGCCCCGTTGCGCAGGTAGCGCACGGCACTGTCCACGTGGTTGTCGAACTGGTTGGCCTTGCCGCCGTAGCGGTTGAACAGGGGAGGGGATATCTGCTTGGGCAGGGTTGCCGAAAAGAAGGTCGGGCTGCGCTCCAGGCCAGCCAGCACCAGGCCCTGGAGTTCCTTTGTTTCAGGGCTGGCTTCAGGCAACTGCTCGTTGTTTTTAACCCTGGCAGACTGCTCACCTGCGGTGATGCGCCCATCGCTCCAGGCTGCGCGCGCCAGCACCCCACGGGCCTGCCGGATTTCGGCAGGCGTGAGGATGTCAGGGACGTGCAACAACATGGGGCGATGATACTTTCTAGAAGCGCGTGCCGACGGTGAGCTTGACGGTGCGCGGTGCGCCGAGGATGACGAAGCCGGGATACAGCTGGTCGCCGTACACCTTGTTCGCGATGTTGGTGACATTGACCTGCATGTAGGTGTCTGGCGTGAATTTGTACTCAGCCATGGCGTCACCGACGATGAAGCCGGCGGCGCGTGCAGTCAGTTGCGCAGCGCCGGAGTTGCCGGTCAATGCAAAGTTTTCGCTTGCACCATTCACGCCGGCTGCCACGCGCAGTTTGGGTGTTGCCTGGTAGCTGACCCACACGCTGCCGCTGTTCTTGGGTGTGAGTCCGACGCGCTGGCCTATGGTTGCCAGGGCTGTGGTACCTGCTGCATCGATACGTGCGGTAGGCGTATAGGCATACGACAGGTAAACCTCCCACTGGGGCGTGAGGCGGCCGACCACGTCGAGTTCAAGACCGGATGTGTGGCGCTTGCCGGAGAGAAGGAAGGCCGTGCCGGCGAAGTCGGCGTCCGTGGTGCGCTCGTTGTACTTCTCGGTGTGGAACAGCGCCGCGCGGGTGGACAGGTTGCCGTCAAGCCAGTCGAGCTTGGCGCCGATTTCGATGTTTCGGCTTTTTTCGGGTGGTGTGTTGGCCGTGGCCTGCGTCACATACTGGTAGGTGTCGGCATTGGTGTTGAAGGACGTGCCGTAGGAGATATGGTACGAACTGGTAGGCGTGGGCTGGTACAGGACGCCGGCGCGGTAACTGAACAGGCCGTTGGCTATCTGGGCATTGCTGACGCTGGTCAGGTTGGTGCCAGTGGCCGCGGCATAGTTGAGCTGGTTGAAACTGCCCCTGAAACTGTCATAACGCAGGCCGGCCAGGATTTTCCACGCTGGGGCGACCTGCATCAGGTCCTGGAAATACACGCCCATCGCCGTAGCAGAGTAATTGCTGGAGTCGCGGTAGGCGGGTTTTGTGGTGAGGATCCTGCCATCGTTGGGCGTGCCAACAAATGTGTTCGTTTTGTCAAAGTTGGCGCCTACGACCCGGTTGCCCACGCTGTTATTGGCCAGGTAGCGGTTGGCTTTTTCAAGGGCCACGTCAAAACCGGTCAGCACCTGGTGTTTGATGCCGCCCCAGTTGTACTCGTCCTGGTAGTCGCTCTGGAAATAAGTGCCCTGAAACTGGTCCTTACGGGGTGTCAGGCCCTGGCGTTGCAGGACAGTCCGGGGTCCAAAGTTATCTGCCGTGATGGTGACCGGGTTGATGGGCGTTGCAGCAAATTGTGCATTCGTACCCCACTGGGCGCGGTCGAATGTGCCGGTGCGCAGCTGGCTGCGAAGTTCGCCGCCATCGTCGAACCTGTGCGTGTGTTTGATGGTGCCGTAGGTCGCCTGACCCAGCAGGTAGTCGCTCTGCGTGCCGTAGAAGGCGCCGGGGTTGATCTTGGGTACGTTGCCGTTAAGGTAACGAATGCTGTTTTGCGGAACGTTGTTGACGTTGAGGTGAAACAGCCCAACGCTGAATTCATCACGCGTGCCTATGCCCCATCGGTAGGTCGGTGCAATGCCGTACTTGTCTACTTTGGCGCCGCCGTTGTCTGCGCCGTTGTACATGACATTCAGCCGCAGGGCGGCTTCTTCGCCCGTACGCAAGTTGAAGTCTGCCGTAGTACGCAAAAAGCCGCGGGAGCCAATCGTGGTCTCAAAATCGTTCTGGTCGGCCAGCAGGGGCTGCTTGGTCACCTGATTAATAACGCCGCCCGTGGAGCCGCGCCCGAACACCATGGATGCTGCGCCGCGCATGATCTCGATGCGGTCGTAGTTGAAGGTGTCGCGGTCGTACTGTGAAGGGTCGCGCATGCCGTCAATCAGCAGGTCGCCCACCGTGGCGACGGGGAAGCCGCGCAGGCGGATATCCTGATCGGTACCGTTTTCTGTGGCCGCAAAGGTAATGCCCGCGGTGTGGTGAAGCGCTTCCTTCAGCGTATCCAGCTTGCGATCATCGATGAGCTTTTCAGTCATCACGCTGATGGATTGCGGAATGTCGCGAATGTCCTGCTTGCCCTTGCCTATGGTGGTCTGCTTTGTCTGCAGTGCTTCCTTGCCTTCCGGCGCTTCGGCTTTTTCCTTGACGGTCACTGTTGAAAGCGTCTGGCCGGCAGGTGTGTCTGGCGTTGCGCCGCTTTGTGCCCAGGCGCTGACGGATGCTGCAAGCATCAGTGCGCCTATCGGGAAGGCACTCAGGTCAGAAGTGCCAGGCCTGAGAGTCGCGGGAACGGGGGAGTGCCGGAACTGAGAAGGGGAGGTGTTGTGGTGGGCAGGACGTTTTACGCTGCCTATTTCAGATTTCTGGCGTGCCAAGGGAAGCTCCAAGCGATGTGATCTTTTGCGTTGAGGCAAAAACGGAATTGGCAAAGGCTTGGCTGTGCTGGACCCGAATGGCTCGGGTTTGTTGGCTGGCTTTGTATGAAAAGTATTATATTTGAAAGAGAACGATTCGCAATAACATTTGCATTTGCGAAGCGCTATTTCGACATTTATGCAACGCTCAACGCGTGGGCCTGACGACACATGGCGGACCTCATGGCGAGGTCGAATGGGCCCATCTGGCACGGTGGGGGATTGAGGCCGCGGAACTCAGCGCACCGCGGCGGGTGCTTATTCCAGTGGCTCGAATTTGACGATGGCCAGAGACAGATTGTCGCCGCCGCCGCGGGCCCGCGATCGGGCCTTCTGGATCAGGAATTCCGTGGCTTCGCGTGGTGAGAGCATGGACAGGGCGGAACCCATCTCGCTCGGGCTGAAGTAATGCCAGACACCATCGCTGCAGGCGATCAGCACGTCTTCAGGCTGCAGCTGCTGAATGAAGTGATGGCTGATGGGAGGAGGATCTTCTGTGCCCAGGCAGCCCATGAGTATGTTGGACTGGGGGTGCACGTTTGCCTCTTCTTCGCTGATCTCGCCCTTGTCCACCAGGGTTTGCACATATGAATGGTCCACCGTGCGATAGACAAGCTTGCTGCCATGGAAGTGATAAATGCGGGAATCGCCTGTATGCACCCAGTGGCAGTCGCCTGCCGGGTTGATGAGAAACGCGGCAAGGGTGCTGTGCGGTTCCTGCTCGGCGGAAATGGCAGTCAGCTTGATGACGATGTGTGCTTCTTCAATGATCTGCTTGAGCATCGATGGCGCATCGTCGCTGTCGGGGGAATACCGCTCGAACAGCTGTTTGGCAGTCATCATGACCTGATCGGATGCCTTGCGGCCCCCGCTGCGCCCGCCCATGCCGTCGGCCACGATGCCCAATATGCAGCCGGCTATACGCTGGTGGCTGATCAGGTTGACCTGATCTTGCTGATACTCCCGGTCTCCCTTGTGGATACCTGTTGAAGCCGTGATTCGATAGCCTTTTGACATCTTGCAATTGGTCGGGCCGTTGGGGCTCGATTTATCTCCGTAATCAACGTATTATCAGAGCAAGAAGCGCGCGTTGATAAATACCTTGGACCTAAATTTACACTCGCCGGAACGCCGGCTGATCGAGCTGAAGATCGAGCACGGCGATCTGAATGCGCTAGTGGATATTACGGCACATGCCACCCCTATCGACGAACTCATGTTGCGTCGCCTCAAGAAGCGCCGATTGCACCTCAGAGACCAGATCTGCCAGCTCGAATTGTCGCTGGATCCGCCAGAGCCTGCCTGATGTATCTGGAACTTGAAGTTCAGGAGGCGTTTGCCTCCGATGGCGTGCTCTCGCGCACCACCGAGCAATTCGTCGCGAGATCAGGTCAGACGGAGATGGCCATGGCGGTTGCCCGCGCCATTGAACGCTCAGAGGTGCTGGTCGTCGAGGCCGGTACCGGTGTCGGCAAAACATTTTCCTACCTGGTACCAGCGCTGCTCAGCGGTGAACGCGTGCTGGTGTCCACGGCCACCAAGGCACTGCAGGACCAGCTTTTTGTTCGTGATTTGCCGCGGCTTGTTGAGGCGCTCAATGTGCCTGTACGTACGGCTTTGCTCAAAGGGCGTGCCAGTTACCTTTGCCTTCATCGCATGACGCTTGCGCGTCATGATTCTGTGCTGGCAGACCGGACGGCCGCCCGTTCGCTGGCCAAAATCGAGGAGTGGGCGCAGTTCACCAAGGCCGGGGATCTGGCCGAGTTGCCGGGCCTCGATGAGCGCTCGCCATTGATTCCGCTGGTGACGTCCACACGCGAGAATTGTCTGGGCGCGCAGTGCCCGCAGTTTCGTGCCTGTCATGTCAACCTCGCCCGCCGTGAGGCGTTGGCAGCGGATGTTGTCGTGATCAACCACCACCTCTTTTTTGCTGACCTTGCAGTGCGTGAATCGGGTGTCGCTGAGTTGCTTCCATCCGTGCGCGTTGCCATTTTTGACGAAGCTCACCAGCTCAATGAGATTGGGGTGCAGTTTTTGGGTAAAAACCTCACTATGGGGCAATTGCTCGACTTTTGCCGGGACATGTTGGGCTCTGGTCTTCAGCTGGCCCGTGGACTGGTCGACTGGCAGGTGGTGGTGGGAGTGTGTGAACAGGCAGCTCGTGAACTCAGGCTGTGTGCGGGCAGGCAATACGCCGGAACAAAGCTCAGATGGACGGGCGTCGCACCCGAAACAGTAGACCCTGACGCCTGGATTGTGGCTCTCGACAACCTGCGCGTGGCCTTGTCTGGTGCCTGCGAGGCCCTGGCCACGGTCAGTGAGATCGCCAGTGATTTCCAGAGATTGCATGAGCGTGCTTCGGCGCTTGCAGAGCGCGCAACTGCCTTCATGGCGGCCTGCGCTCCTGGACTGGTTCGCTGGGTGGATGCGGGAACGCAGTTGCGGCTGGTGGAGTCGCCGCTGAATATTGCTGAAGCTGTAAGGACAAAATTACTGGGAACGTCCGTGGAATCGGCCAGGTCGTGGATTTTCACCTCTGCCACTTTGGGTGACGACGACAGTTTGAGCTGGTTTACCAAGCCTTGTGGGCTCGATGATGCGCGCGTACTCAAGGTCAACAGCCCCTTTGACTATGCGCTGCAAGCCGCGATTTACATTCCTTTGGACTTCCCCAAACCCGCAGATGCCGCGCACTCCTTGGCGGTGGCGGAGTGCGCTGGCCGGTGGTCCGCTCGTCTGGGTGGGCGAACCATGGTGCTGACCACGACATTGAAGGCCTTGCGCGTTATTGGTGACAGTCTGCAGAACATGTATTCAGACTCGGACGAGATTGAAGTACTGGTTCAGGGTGCAATGCCCAAACGGGTGTTGATTGAGCGATTTCGTCGCGGCAATGCGGATGGTCAGCGGGGCTGCATTCTGGTCGCTTCAGCTTCTTTCTGGGAAGGCATTGATGTGCCTGGCGATGCGCTTCAGCTCGTGATTATCGACAAGCTGCCTTTCCCTCCGCCCAATGACCCGATGGTTGAGGCCCGATCCAGGAGCCTGGAGGTCGAGGGAAAAAACGCATTCAATGATTACTTTTTGCCGGAAGCAGCAATTGCGCTAAAACAGGGCGCAGGCAGGTTGATTCGTCGTGAGACAGACCAGGGTGTGCTGGTCGTCTGCGACACCAGAGCCCGGCAGATGGGCTATGGCAAGCGGCTTTTAAGGGCTGTTCCGCCCATGCAGCGCCTGAACTCGGAAGAAGAGTTCAGCGCGCGGCTTGATGAACTTACCAGAACTTGTACCAGGGATTGTCAATAGCCCTGAAGCCTTTGGTCATGAACTCGCTTTGCGGATAGGTCTTATCCAGAACCCGTTTCGCATCATCTCTCAACTGCGTCATGCCCAGGGCGTCATAGGACCTGTAGACAATGTAGGTGGCCTCTTCAAGTGCAGGAACATCACGGTAGTCGCTGATGGCGGTCTGCGCGCGGTTGATGGCTGCGACATAGGCACCGCGTGAGAAATAGTAACGTGCCACATGCACTTCCGACTGGGCGAGAGAGTTGACCGTATAGGTCATGCGCAAGCGTGCGTCAGGGGTGTATTTGGAGTCCGGAAAGCGGGTGACCAGTTCGCGAAATGACTCGAAGGACTCCTTGGCAGCTTTTTGATCACGTTCGGCCAGATCCTGCCTGGAAATTGAGCCAAAGATGCCAAGATTGTCATTGAAGTTGACCAGTCCCTTCAGGTATAGGGCATAGTCGAGCGCGGGGCTGGCGGGATGAAGCTTGATGAACCTGTCCAGGGTCGCCACTGCTTGGGCCTGTTCGTTGCTTTTGTACTGTGCGTAAGCCTTGTCAAGCTGCGCTTGTTGCGCCAGTGGCGTACCCGCTGCGCGGCCTTCAAGCTTCTCAAGCAGGGGAATGGCTTTTTCATAACCCCCGCTGTTGACTTCATCTTTGGCCTCGGCATATATCCTGTTGGGGCTCCAGGTCGATGTCTGGTCTACGGGTTTGCTGGAGCAGCCAGCCATCATCGCGCAAGCCAGTGCAAGACCTGCGGTAAGTGGAGATGCACTGGGAACAACCGATAATTTGATGGAAAACATTGCGATTGACCTCTACTAATGACTGACTCTGAACCAAGCCTATCGATTATATCTAGCGTTGCCCTGCCAGAAGCGGGAGATGACGTTGTTGATGAATCCGAGGTCGAGGCAGATGTTGAGCTGCGGCAACTGCGTGCGCCGCTGGAGTCGCACGGGAAAAGGGTCGACAGTGCCCTGGCCGTCGCGGTGCCGGAGTTTTCCCGCAGTTACCTTCAGCAGTTGATCGCGGCCGGTTTGGTTCAGGTCAATGGCGTGACGGTGAGCAAGGTGTCACAGGCGGTCAGGGCTTTCGACGAAATTCGCATTGAATTGCGTCCAACACCACAAAGCCAGGCCTTCAAACCCGAGGCAATGGCGCTTGATGTGGTGTTTGAGGACGAATTTTTGCTGGTCATCAACAAGCCTGCGGGGCTGGTTGTCCATCCTGCGCCTGGTAACTGGAGGGGTACGCTGCTCAATGGGCTGCTTGCTCGCGACGCGGATGCTGGCTTGCTGCCCCGGGCTGGCATCGTTCACCGACTTGACAAGGATACCAGTGGCCTGATGGTGGTTGCCCGGAAGCGACTGGTGATGGATGAACTGGTCAGGATGATTGCTTCCCGCAGTGTTAGCCGCCAGTACATCGCCATTGCGCATGGTGCATGGGCCGGGGCCGCGACGCGCAACGTCAATCTTCCGGTAGGCCGTGATCCCCGCAATCGTTTGAGGATGGCAGTTGTGGATATGGACAGAAATCCCGGCAAAACCGCTTCCACGGACATTTCTGTTCTGCAGACCAACCTGGATTACTGCGTGGTGCGCTGCAAGCTGCACACGGGCCGCACCCACCAGATCAGGGTGCACATGGCTGCCCTGGGGCACCCACTGGTTGCGGACGAGATGTATGGTGGCCGGAACGTCATGGGTCTGGAACGGCAGGCACTTCACGCTTGTCGGCTGGCTTTTGACCATCCAATCACCGGCAAGCCGCTTGCATTCAGCTCTTCCCTGCCCAAAGACCTTTTAACCGTCGCCGTAGCTTTGGGCCTGCGATACAATCCTGAAGAGTAAGTTAATGCTTCTGCAGAACCGAGCCGTTGACCGCAATGGCATCTCACAGGTACTGCGCTCCATGTGAGTCGCGCCTCCAGGCGCCATACCCGACCATTTTCGGAAACAAGAAATCATGAATACGACGGATGCGAAGCGCGTCCTCGAAACGGCACTTATTTGCGCCCAGCAGCCTTTGCCGCTCCGAGAGATGGGGGTTTTATTCAATGGTGCGCTGACGCCTGACAGCATCAGACTGGCTCTCGAAGAACTCCAGAATGATTGGGCAGAGCGGGGGGCAGAACTGGTTCATGTGGCGACTGGCTGGCGTTTCCAGAGTCGGCCGCAGATGCGCGAATATCTTGATCGGTTGCATCCCGAAAAGCCGCCCCGCTATACGCGGGCCACTCTAGAGACTCTTGCCATCATTGCTTATCGCCAGCCGGTTACCCGCGGCGATATGGAAGATATCCGGGGCGTGACCATCAACAGCCTGATTCTCAAGCAACTTGAAGATCGGGGCTGGGTTGAGGTGATCGGGCATCGGGAAACGGTGGGCAGGCCTGCACTGTATGCGACCACAAAGCAGTTTCTGGACGATCTTGGCGTTGATTCGCTGGATCAATTGCCGGCCATGGACGGTGGCGCGGGGCAGGCAGCGATGCTTGAGCAGATTGAATTTGGCATGGCCGACGCAGAGCCCTTGCCCAGGGAGGAGGAGCAAGCTCCTGTAGCCGAAGAGTTTCAGGAAGCCGTACAACCCCGGGCCGAGTCTATGGAAACCGTGGATGAATTAAACCAAAGCAATGACTCTGCCGAGTCGGGTGATACACAGCCCAATGAACCCAACGCGTGAATTAAGAGCATGAACTTACCAGACCATCAGGATCCCCAGGCACCTCTTGAGCCACCTCATGAACATGTCGAAGCGGTAGCTGGAAAAGCCGGGTCTACTGATGCCGTTGGCGAGCCGCCAACTCCTGCGGAACCGGCCAATATTGCCCGAGATGCTGCCGTAACCCGCTCGGGGGGCCGCAAAACGTCTATCGCCGCAGTCCGTTTCGACGAAGTGGTGACCGGACGCTTTGATGAAGATGAGGCGGATCCCGAGGTCGAGTTATCCAAAAGGGTTCTGTTGCCGCAGCCCGAGACTCCAAAGTTGCACAAAGTGTTGGCGCAGGCTGGATTGGGGTCCCGCCTGGAGATGGAGCAGCTCATTCTTGAAGGGCGTATCTCGGTCAACGGTGAGCCTGCGCACATAGGGCAGCGTGTCCAGTTCGGAGATACGGTAAAGGTCAATGGCAAGCCCATCAGGGTCAGGATTGACCCGCCACCGCCTCGCGTGATTGCGTACCACAAGCCTTCGGGTGAAGTCGTCACGCACGATGACCCTCAAAATCGGCCCACAGTTTTTCGACGTCTGCCCAAACTGTTTCAGGGCAAATGGCAATCTGTCGGCCGCCTTGATCTCAATACCGAAGGACTGCTCCTGCTGACGAGTTCTGGTGAGCTCGCGAACAAACTCATGCATCCCCGGTTTGGCCTTGAGCGTGAATACGCCGTGAGGGTATTGGGCGCGTTGAGCGCTGACGAAAAAAAGCGCCTTCTGGATGGTGTCCTTCTGGATGACGGAAATGCCTTTTTCTCGTCCATTGAGGCGGGCGGTGGTGAAGGCGCAAACTGTTGGTACAAGGTCACCATTTCGGAAGGGCGCAACCGTGAGGTGAGGCGGATGTTCGAGGCAGTAGGGCATGCAGTCAGTCGCCTGATCCGCATACGTTATGGCGCCATGGTATTGCCGCGCGGTCTCAAGCGCGGTGCCTTTGTTGAGCTTGATGAGCGGGACATCATGGCATTGACCAGTGCGGTCAATCGCAGCGAAACACGTGCAGATGCGCGAGCGGGTGTGGCTGCGCAGGAGACTTCCGGGCATGATGCCGGCGGCGAGTCCCGTCGCGCGCGAGGCCTGCGCCGTGGTGGCCGTGCCCGGGGCGGAGAGCGCCCCGCAACACGCGAACAGACATTTAATGCGCCTGCCGTCCAGAGGGATAACGGCGGGGAACCAGTCCTTCAAGATGAGGATTCTGACCAGGATGATATCCAGCCCCCAAATCTTCGGCATGATGTTGGCGGCGTTGCTGGCGCCAATGTAAAACGGCGCCGTGGACGTAGTCAGGGAGGCGGTTTTGGACCGGGATCACCTTCAATGCCGCCGCCTTCAGGATTCGGTCGAAATCAGGGAAATAACTCTGTAGGGCAGGGACAGAATCGGCGTAACGATCGCGGTACGCGAGACGACAAGGTCGGTGGTGCGGCCCAGCCAGATCCTATGAAAACATCTTTTGGCTACATAGGCGCAGATACGTTTACGCGTCAGCGGCAAGTCCAGGGGGCCAGGCGGGGTGGTGGTGCTGGTCCAGCAAGCGGTGGTGGTGGCCAGCGACGTGGAGGTAATGGTGGAGCCGGGGGCGGCAAGGGCCGCGGGGGTAACCGGGGTGGCGGCAATCGCTAGAAAGCCGTCTGCAATACCGGAGTTCCTGTAGGCCAATGTGTGCGTAGCTGCTCTTCAGGCATTAACGGCAGGTTAAAATCAGAGGCTGTATTCATTTTTTGAATATCCCGAAAATCAAAGGTTAAGGAAAACAACATGGCTATCGAACGCACACTCTCAATCATCAAGCCCGACGCAGTGGCAAAAAATGTTATCGGCCAGATTTATGCACGTTTTGAGGCGGCCGGTCTGAAGGTCGTGGCTGCCAAGCTTGCACATCTTTCCCGTGGCGAGGCGGAAGCGTTTTACGGTGTCCACAAGGAGCGTCCTTTCTTCAAGGATCTCGTCGAATTCATGATTTCCGGTCCGGTGATGATCCAGGCCCTGGAAGGCGAGAACGCCATTCTCAAAAATCGTGAACTGATGGGCGCTACCGACCCCAAGAAGGCCGCCGCCGGTACCATCCGTGCCGATTTTGCAGAAAGCATAGATGCCAATGCTGTGCACGGATCCGATGCGGCCGAAACAGCCCAGGTGGAAATCAGCTTCTTTTTCCCCGGCATGAACATTTACTCGCGTTAAATATGTCTGCCCCCAGCTTTGCAATGCCTTCGCAGGTTTTGCCACGTGCTTGGGGCCAGGTCGCGTTGCGCTTTTTGCAATGACGACCAACCTGCTAAATTTTGATCTTGAAGGCTTGGCTGCTTTTTGCGAGGCCCTTGGAGAGAAGCGTTTTCGTGCGACCCAGCTGTTCCGCTGGATACACCAGCGTGGCGCTTCCGACTTTTCTCAAATGACGGATCTGGCGAAATCCATGCGCGAGAAGTTGCCCGCTTCAGCTCATATTGAGGGGCTCCCGGTGGTATCCCGCCATGATTCAGCCGATGGGACGATTAAATGGCTGTTTGATGTTGGTGCCGGTGATGTGGTCGAAGCGGTCTTTATACCCGAGGTTGACCGGGGTACCTTATGCATTTCATCCCAGGCGGGCTGCGCTGTGGGTTGCCGGTTTTGCTCAACAGGCCATCAGGGCTTCAGTAGGAACCTGACTACTGCTGAAATCCTGGCCCAGCTCTGGTTTGCCGAACATGAGTTACGCGAGCAATTCGGAAAAGACGAGCGCGTGATTTCCAATGTTGTGATGATGGGCATGGGGGAGCCACTGCAAAATTACACCCAGCTGCTTCCTGCCTTGAAGGTGATGCTCGACGATCACGCCTATGGAATGTCCAGGCGCCGTGTCACGGTGTCGACCTCTGGGGTCGTGCCGATGATTGATCGCCTGGCCCTTGATTGTCCGGTCGCACTTGCAGTGTCCCTGCATGCACCTTCGGACGAGTTGCGCAATCAGCTGGTGCCGCTCAACAAAAAATACCCTATTGCCGAGTTGCTGGAGGCATGTCTGCGCTATCAGGCCCATGCGCCGCGGGACTTCATTACTTTTGAGTACTGCATGCTGGATGGCGTCAATGACCAGCCTGAGCATGCCCGTGAGCTTGTCAGGCTGATGCAAAAGCATGCTTGCGGTGGTCTGTCATGTAAATTCAATCTGATTCCCTTTAATCCTTTTCCTGCATCGGGCCTCAAACGTTCTGCCATGCCGCAAGTTATTCAGTTTGCAAAGATCCTGATGGATGCCGGCATCGTGACGACAGTCCGAAAAACACGGGGTGACGATATAGATGCAGCCTGCGGACAGCTGGCCGGCGATGTTCAGGACCGGACGGGCGTACGTGAGCGCATGGCGTCACAGCGGCAGGGTATGCTTGGCAGCATCAAGGTCGTGACGGACAAACGGGTGGTCTCATGAAAATTCTTCGTAGTGCCCTGATGCTGGTTTGCTGGGGTGCTGTGGTACTGGCTGGCTGCGCCACCAACACGGGTGGTGTACGTAGCGCGGCTGACGGGAACGCAGACATGGTGACGGAGTCTGATGAGCCTCCAATAAGACGACGTGCCCGTTTGCGCCTTGAGCTTGCCAGTGGCTATTTTGAGCAGGGGCAGACAAATGTTGCACTGGACGAACTCAAGCAGGCACTTGTGATTGACCCCACGTTTGCTGATGCATATAACCTTCGTGGATTGGTGTACATGCGGCTGAATGACGCTGCGCTGGCTGAAGACAGCTTTCGCCGAGCGCTTTCAATCAACTCGCGGGACGCAGATGTTGCGCACAACTATGGATGGTTTTTATGTCAGCAATCCCGCTATCGTGAGTCTTCACAGATGTTTGCTCTGGCGATAGCTAACCCTACCTACGGAGGACAAGCCCGAAGCCTGATGGCGCAAGGTGTTTGCCAGGTCCGGGCCGGTCAGCGTGCAGAGGCGGAGGAAAGTTTCACGCGGTCATATCAGATTGACGCTGGCAATCCCCTCACCGGCTATAACCTGGCCAGCCTTCTCTATGACCGGGGTGAGTTTGTACGCTCGCAGTTTTACATCCGGAGGTTGAACAACAGCGCGCTTGCCAACGCCGAGACCTTGTGGCTTGGCATCAAGATTGAGCAACGACTCAACAATCGGGATGTGGTGTCCCAGTTGGGAGACCAGCTCAAGAGGCGTTATGGCCAGTCAAAAGAGGCTGCGTTGTATGAGAGGGGGGCCTTTAATGAGTGATCCTGCCGAGGCCGGTAAGCTGACCTCAATAGATGCAGATACGGGTGAACTGCCTGTTGCTATGGTTCCTTTGAGTCAGGCGACCGCAGGTGGACTAATTCGACTCGCGCGCGAAGCCGCTGGTTTGCACATAGCGGCGCTGGCCGTTTCGCTGAAGGTGCCTGTCAAGAAACTGGAAGCTTTGGAGTCAGATCGCTTTGACCTTCTGCCCGACGCCGTTTTTGTACGTGCTTTGGCCTCCAGCGTATGTAGAACCCTGAAAGTCGATGCCGCTCCCGTGCTCGAATTGCTACCGCAGACCAGCAGTCCAAGGCTGGTCTATCAGGGCAGCGGCATCAATGCACCATTTCGCGCTCCGAGTGATGGACCAGGACCTTCTGTCTGGACACAGGTCTCGAGGCCTGCCGTTTTTGCGGGACTGGCTTTTCTGCTGGCTGCACTCGTCCTCATCTTGATGCCATCACTCAGGACTGGCATGGGTGAAACCGTAGCGGGCACCGGATCGCCGACCCAGAATAGTGCTCCCGTCAAGGCTTTTGAAGGTCCTGCAGTCTCGGAGCCCCGTGTTCAAGATGGGCCCAAAATGCCGGATACCCCGGCAGAGTCTGGTACTCCAGCCGGGCAGGCTGCGACGACGTCTGCATTTCAGTCATCGCAGGCATCTTCAGCGCCGGCGGTGTCTGTGTCGTCCTTGCCTGCGAAGACATTGGCCGCAAGCTCGCCGTCGCCTGTTGCTGTGACCACTCCATCAAGCGCTGCGGTCGCGCCTTTACCGTCGTCATCCGGCATCGTGGTATTCACTGCCAAGAGCGAATCCTGGGTGGAGGTCACGGACTCCAGAGGCCAGGTTGTTCTTCGCCGCATCCTTGCAGCGGGTGAAGTCGTGGGTGCTTCGGGTGCTCTACCGCTTTCGGCTGTGGTTGGAAGGGCAGATGCAACCCTTGTGCAGGTGCGCGGCAAGGCGTTCGATCTGGGTGCTCTTGCCAAGGACAACGTCGCGCGATTTGAGGTGAAATAGTGCAAGTTCCGATAGATGTCGCCACACCGAGAGAACGTCGATCACGCCAGGCACGTGTTGTCTGGGGTTCCCGTGTTGTTACTGTAGGTGGCGATGCTCCCGTTCGTGTGCAGTCCATGACCAATACTGACACCGTGGATGCTATTGGTACAGCCATTCAAATCAAGGAACTGGCCTTGGCAGGCTCGGAAATGGTTCGGCTTACTGTCAACACACCCGAAGCTGCTCAGGCAGTGCCTCACGTGCGCGATCAACTTGACCGCATGGGCATTGACGTGCCTTTAATAGGAGATTTCCATTACAACGGCCATCGCCTGTTGACCGACTATCCCGCCTGCGCGCAGGCTTTGTCCAAATACCGAATCAACCCCGGTAACGTTGGCAAGGGGGATAAGCACGACAAGCAGTTTGGCCAGATGATCGAGGCCGCCATTCGCTGGGATAAAGCCGTCCGGATTGGCGTGAACTGGGGAAGCCTTGACCAGGACTTGCTTGCCAGCTTGATGGACGAAAACAGCACGCGTGCCGTTCCCTGGGATACCAGGCAGGTGATGTACGAGGCGTTGATCACATCTGCAATAGATTCCGCGCGCCTGGCTGAAGACATGGGTTTGAACCGCGATCAGATCATTCTGTCGTGCAAGGTCAGTGGTGTGCAGGATCTTGTTTCTGTTTACCGTGAACTCGCAAGGCGCAGTGACTATGCGCTGCATCTCGGCTTGACCGAGGCGGGTATGGGAACCAAGGGAACAGTGGCTTCTACCGCTGCGCTTTCTGTACTTTTGCAGGAAGGCATTGGCGATACGATTCGTGTTTCGCTGACTCCCCAGCCCGGTGAAGCTCGTACCCAGGAAGTGGTGATTGCGTCTGAAATACTTCAGGCGCTGGGCCTGCGTAGTTTCGTCCCGAGCGTGACGGCCTGTCCTGGTTGCGGGCGCACCACCAGCACCACTTTCCAGGAGTTGACCCAGGAGATAGACAACTTCCTGCGGGCCCAGATGCCGGTATGGCGAGAGCAGTATCCAGGCGTTGAAAAAATGAAAGTCGCGGTGATGGGCTGTATTGTGAACGGACCCGGCGAGAGCAAACATGCCGATATCGGTATCAGCCTTCCAGGCTCAGGCGAAGCACCTGCAGCACCTGTGTATATTGATGGTGAGAAAAGCGTCACGCTACGCGGAGAGAATATTGCGCAGGAATTCCGCACGATCGTCGAAAACTACATAGAAAAGCGCTTCGGTACGCGTACTGTTACTGAAGTTGCCTGAAAAACATCCATGGCTGAAAAATTGACTGCCGTCAAAGGCATGAATGATATGTTGCCGCCTGATTCAGCGCGGTGGGAGTGGCTTGAGGGTAAGGTGCGCTCGCTGATGGCGCTCTATGCCTATCGAAATATTCGCACTCCCATCGTTGAACCCACCTCGTTGTTTGTACGCGGCCTTGGCGAGGTGACCGATATTGTCGAGAAGGAGATGTACTCCTTTGAAGATCGGCTCAATGGCGAGGCTTTGACCCTTCGACCAGAGAATACAGCTGGTGTTGTGCGCGCCGTTGTCGAACACTCCATGCTGTACGACGGGGGCAAGCGGCTCTATTACATGGGACCGATGTTTCGCCACGAACGGCCACAGCGCGGGCGTTATCGACAGTTTCACCAGATAGGCGCTGAAGCGCTTGGTTTTGCGGGCGCCGAGGTGGATGCAGAGTTGATCCTGCTCGCAGACGCCTTGTGGAAAGAGTTGGGCCTGAAGGACGTGCGGCTTGAACTCAACAGTCTTGGGCAACCAGAAGAGCGCAAGCAGCACCGCGCAGCGCTCATTGCCTATCTTGAGGCAAATAGCGAGGTACTGGACGATGAGGCCAGGCGCAGGATGTACAGCAATCCCTTGCGCATACTGGATAGCAAGAATCCGCTCATGCAGGCCGTGCTCGAGCGGGCGCCCAGGCTGATGGACTTCCTGGGCTCCGCATCACTTTCGCATTTCAATCGGGTGAAGGACATTTTGGACGCCAGCGGCATTGCTTACCGCATCAATCCGAGGTTGGTGCGTGGCATGGACTACTACAACCTCACTGTATTTGAGTTTGTGACTGAAAGCCTTGGATCTCAAGGCACCATTTGCGGTGGTGGCCGTTATGACTACCTGATAGAACAGATCGGCGGCAAGGCGGCTCCGGCTGTGGGCTGGGCTTTGGGCGTTGAGCGCGTGCTTGAGCTTATACGGGAGCAGGGTCAGGGAGTCGAGATGCCAGCGCCCGATGCCTACGCTGTCATTCCCGACTCACAAACCTTGCCTGCAGCCCTGCATGTCCTCACTGCGTTGCGTTCTGCAGGTGTCAGTGTGCAGATGCATGCAGGTGGCAGTGCTGATGGCATGGGTAGCATGAAGTCGCAGTTCAAAAAAGCCGATGGAAGCGGAGCCAGTTTTGCGCTTATTTTCGGGGTAGATGAGCTCGCCCAGGGGTGTGTTGCAATCAAGCCCTTGCGTGGCAGCAAAACCGATTTTGCCGAAGCACAGACTTTACAGCGCCTGGACGATGTGGCGGGCTGGGCGCATATCCTGAGAAGCTGAGCTGGGGCCTTGAGCCCTGTCAGCCAACTACAATCACCACAATTCAACTGGCGCCACCGCCGGCAATACAAACACATTTATGGCAAAACATCTCGATCTCGAGGAGCAGGAGCAGCTTGACGAGCTCAAGCATTTCTGGAAACAGTATGGTGACCTCATCACCTGGGCTCTGATTATTGTTTTTGGTGCTGTTGCGGCCTGGAATGGTTACCAGTATTGGCAAGGCCGTCAGGCTTCCCAGGCTACTGTTTTATATGACGAGGTTGAGCGTGCGGCTTTGTCTGGCGATATGGCGCGCCTGGACCGCTCCGTTGCGGATATGAAAGACCGTTTCGGCGGCACGGTATATGCTGGGCAGGCCGGGTTGCTTGCGGCCAAGGTTCACTACGACAAGGGTAATTTAGATGCCTCCAGAGCCGCTTTGACTTGGGTCGTTGACAAGACATCTGACGAGGGCTATCAATCGATAGCAAAGTTGCGTCTGGCTGGAATTCTTTTTGAGACTAAAGCCTACGACGATGCGTTGAAGCTTGCATCTGGTTCGTTCCCCAAGGATTTCGCTGCACTCGCGGCTGACAGGCGAGGCGATATCCTTTCGGCTCAAGGTAAAAAGACCGAGGCAAAGACAGAATACCAGACGGCTTATAAAGGCTTTGATGAGCGCTCGGAGTACCGTCGTCTCGTGGAGGTCAAGCTCAACGCGCTTGGTGCGGATCCTGCAGTTGAAAATTCAGCTGTCGCTGCCCCTAATTCCGAGGTGAAAAAATGAATCCCCATTTTTCAGGGCACGTGAGTCGTGTGCTTCAGACGTCTTTGGCTTTGGCGATGGTGGCTTGCTTGTCAGCGTGCTCGATGTTTTCGATTTTTGATGGCCCTTCGAAACTTCAGCCAGCCCCGCTACAGGCAGTTAGCGGGCTGGTCTCTGCGCGGCAGGCATGGAGCAGCCGTATTGGACCGGTCACTTTTCCCCTTGACATCAATGTCACTGGTTCAACTGTCTATGTGGCGGCGAATGATGGATCTGTTGCAGCCATCGACTCAAGAACCGGCGCTGACGTTTGGCGCACCAATGTCGGCGCGCAGATTGCCGCGGGTGTGGGAAGCGATGGAGCTTTAGCTGCCGTTGTTACCCAGGCGAATGAAATTGTGGCGATACGGGATGGTCGCGAAATCTGGCGGCAGAAGTTGAGCGCCCAAGCTTACACTTCCCCCTTTGTGGCGGGAGGACGTGTATTTGTGCTTGCTGCCGACCGGTCTGTCAACGCCTTCGACGGCCAGACCGGGCGCAAGTTGTGGACGCAGCAGCGGCCCAATGAGCCGCTGGTTTTACGTCAATCTGGTGTGATACTTGCCGTTGGCGATACCCTGGTGGTTGGTCTTGCAGGTCGTCTTGCCGGATTGAATCCGTCGAACGGCAGTATTCGCTGGGAGGCTCCAATTGCTTCGCCGCGTGGCATCAACGATGTAGAGCGTTTGGTGGATCTCGTAGGTCGGGTGGGGCGCGATGGCGAAATGATTTGCGCGAGGGCATTTCAGGCCAGTGTTGGTTGCGTCAACACTGTCAGGGGAAGCCTGGTCTGGACAAAGCCAGCAAATGGGTCCCAAGGCGTTCACAGCGATGACCGTTTTATCTTTGGCACGGAGTCCGATGGCACAGTGCTGGCGTGGCGCAAGGTCGACGGCGAACGTGCCTGGACCATCGACAATCTCCGCTATCGGCACCTCACTGCGCCGCTGGTCGTTGGTCGCTCCATCGCAATCGGTGATTCCTCCGGTTTCGTTCACCTTTTGTCGCGTGAAAATGGCTCCGCACTTAATCGTCTCACTACGGACGGCTCTGCGATCGCGGCCCCCCCCGCCCTCGCCGGTAATGCACTGATCGCCGTGACGCGTAACGGTGCGGTCTACGGTTTCGTTCCCGAATAATGACCGCTCAGGTCGCATGAATTGTCTCGATGAAACCCGTAATCGCCTTGGTGGGCCGCCCAAACGTAGGCAAGTCGACGCTTTTTAATCGGCTGACCAAAACGCGCGATGCCATAGTCGCGGACTTCGCTGGTCTGACCAGGGATCGTCACTATGGCAATGGAAAGCTGGGTAACCACGAATACATCGTCATCGACACCGGTGGTTTTGAGCCAGATGCCCAAAGCGGCATTTACAAAGAAATGGCCAAACAGACCAGGCAGGCTGTTGCTGAAGCTGACGTGGTCATTTTTGTCGTGGACGCCCGCGCTGGAGTCAATGCCCAGGACCATGACATCGCCAAATATCTGCGCAAGCTGGGCAAACCCTCACTGCTGACTGCCAACAAGGCTGAGGGGATGACAGAAGGGGTGCAGCTTTCGGAGTTTTTTGAGCTGGGTCTTGGTGAAGTGCTGGCTGTATCAGCCGCGCACGGTCAGGGCATGCGAACCCTTGTGGACAGTGCATTGGCCCTGCTTGATCTTCCCGAAGTGGACGAGGATGCTGAAGCGCAGGACCCATCCGTCATCCGGCTTGCTGTAGCAGGACGTCCCAACGTGGGCAAATCGACACTGATCAATACATGGTTAGGCGAGGAGCGCCTTGTGGCATTTGACTTGCCGGGGACAACGCGTGATGCCATTTCAGTTCCGTTTGAACGCGATGGTCAGAAGTTTGAGTTGATCGATACGGCGGGTCTGCGACGCAAGGGCAAGGTGTTTGAGGCTATCGAAAAGTTCTCGGTGGTTAAAACGCTGCAGGCCATTGAAAACTCCAACGTGGTGCTGCTGCTGCTCGATGCCACACAGGGCGTGACAGATCAGGATGCCCACATCGCAGGTTACATCCTTGAGAGTGGACGAGCAGTAGTTCTTGCGGTGAACAAATGGGATGCCGTTGATTCATACCAGCGGGAAATACTTGCCCGTTCGATTGAAACCCGGCTCGCTTTCCTGAAGTTTGCTTCAATCCATCATATTTCGGCTATCAAGCGTCAGGGCCTTGGCCCGGTCTGGAAGTCCATCACTCAAGCGCATGCTTCGGCCAATCGCAAGATGTCCACGCCGGTTCTTACGCGCCTGTTGCTGGAGGCCGTGCAGTTCCAGCAACCACAACGGTCTGGTGTATTTCGTCCGAAGTTGCGCTACGCGCATCAGGGGGGCATGAATCCACCGATCATCATCGTGCATGGAAATTCGCTGGAGCATGTTAGTGAGTCGTACAAGCGATATCTTGAGGGCCGTTTTCGCAAGGAGTTTGACCTCACGGGTACCCCGATGCGGATACAGATGAAAACCTCACACAACCCCTTCAAGGACAAGGAATCAGACAAAGACTACAGGCCTTAAATAATTGCTGTGGTATTGTCAAGCTCCATTAACTCTTGAACACGGAAAATATCGTGAGCAATAACAAAGGTCAGTTACTCCAGGACCCGTTTCTCAATACCTTGCGTAGAGAGCACGTTCCTGTTTCAATTTATCTCGTCAACGGGATTAAATTGCAGGGCCAGATCGAGTCTTTCGATCAATATGTCGTCCTGCTGCGCAATACGGTGACACAAATGGTGTATAAGCACGCCATTTCGACCATAGTCCCTGGCCGTGCCGTGAATTTTGCGGCAGCCGACTCTGAAGAAAGCCCCGCCAACTGAGTTCCGGAGAACGTTCCGGCAGTGGCGAACCCCAGGTGAAGCCGCTGGCCATTCTGGTCGGTGTTGATCTGGGTTTTCCCAATTTCGACAAGGACCTCGAGGAGCTTGGCCTGCTGGCTGAAACAGCAGGCCTGCACCCCGTAGATCGCGTTACCTGCAAACGCAGGGCACCTGACGCCGCCCTTTTTATTGGCAGTGGCAAGGCTGACGAGATCAAGCTGCTCGCGCAGCAACTGGGTGCCAGCGAAATCCTGTTTGACCAGGCTTTGAGTCCAGCCCAACAACGTAACCTCGAGCGTCATCTTGAATTGCCTGTCAATGACAGGACGCTGCTGATTCTTGAAATTTTTGCCCAGCGTGCGCGCAGCCACGAAGGCAAACTTCAGGTCGAACTTGCGCGCCTCCAATATTTGTCTACGCGCCTCGTCCGCCGCTGGTCACACCTTGAGCGACAAACCGGCGGCGCGGGTGTTCGCGGGGGGCCTGGCGAAAAGCAGATCGAGCTTGATAAACGAATGATTGGCGAAGCCATCAAGCGAACCAAAGAGCGGCTGACCAAAGTCAAAAAACAGCGGCAGACTCAACGCAGGCAGCGTGAACGCCGCAACTCCCTCGCCATTTCTCTGGTCGGTTATACCAATGCCGGGAAATCGACGCTGTTTAACGCTTTGGTGAAGGCGCGCGCCTATGCTGCCGACCAGCTGTTTGCCACGCTCGACACCACTACCCGCCAGCTTTATCTGGGCGATGCAGCAAGGTCTGTTTCCCTTTCCGATACGGTAGGCTTTATCCGTGATCTGCCACATGGGCTGGTGGATGCTTTTGCTGCAACCCTCCAGGAAGCCGCGGACGCCGATCTGTTGTTGCATGTGATCGACGGCGCCAACCCAAACCACCTGGAGCAGATCGAGCAGGTTCAGCGAGTGCTCGAGGAGATAGGCGCATCTCAGGTTCCGCAAATTCTCGTGTTTAACAAGCTCGATGCTATTGAAAAGTCGCGCTGGCCGCTGCAACTAAGCGACATGTTTGAGGTCAAGGATGCATTTTCTGACTCTGTACGACGGGTTCAGAGGGTTTTTGTCAGCGCCCGGACAGGAGATGGATTGTCTTTGCTGCGTCAACTGCTGGTGAAACACACTGCAGATGGGGCGCCGGACGATACCCCCCAGACATCTGAGGTCGTTGTTTGAGAACAGGCCGAATTAGGCACAATGGCGAAGTAATGAAAAAAACGAGTTCGAACCAATGAATCTGAACCCTGCGCTGCAGACCCTGGTGACTTTCCCCGGCCGTTTGAAACAACGCGTGCTGGGCATGTTTAATCTGAACGATCCTCGCTGGGGTCGCAATGACGATAAACCTGCGGGTGATGATACTGATCCCAAGGCACAGCCCGATAGCATGCCGCCGCCGCAACCCGAGAGGCGTCCGCAGGGCCAAGGTCCCAACCAGGGCCCGCCGGACCTCGACGAACTTTGGCGAGATTTCAATCGCAAGCTGGGCGGACTGTTCGGAGGCAAGAATAACGGGGGCCGAGCCCGGTCTGGCGGTAACAGTGGTGGAAACGGCGGGGGCAGTGGCGGATTCCAGCCGGACATGAAAAGTGCCGGCATCGGTGTTGGACTCATTGCCGGTGTCGCTGTTCTGATCTGGCTGGGCACGGGTTTTTTCATTGTGCAGGAAGGTCAGCAAGCCGTCATTACGCAGTTCGGCAAGTACAACTCCACCGTGGGTGCGGGCTTTAACTGGCGCCTTCCTTATCCTATCCAGCGTCATGAGATGGTGGTGGTCACCCAGATTCGCTCTGTTGATGTGGGGCGAGACACCATCATCAAGGCTACAGGTTTGCGGGAATCGGCGATGTTGACCGAAGACGAAAACATCGTTGAAATCAAGTTTGCAGTTCAGTACCGTTTGAATGATGCGCGTGCCTATCTTTTCGAAAGCAAGGACCCCGCGAGCGCGGTAGTCCAGGCGGCAGAAACGGCCGTGCGTGAAGTGGTTGGCAAGATGAAGATGGATTCCGCGCTGGCTGAAGAGCGCGACCAGATCGCACCACGCGTGCGTGCTTTGATGCAGACTATTCTTGACCGCTACAAGGTGGGCGTTGAGGTTGTCGGCATCAACCTGCAGCAGAGTGGCGTGCGCCCCCCTGAACAGGTCCAGGCTGCCTTCGACGATGTATTGAAAGCTGGTCAGGAGCGTGAGCGCGCCAAGAACGAAGCTCAGGCTTATGCCAATGATGTGATTCCGCGTGCGGTGGGTTCTGCCTCGCGCCTGAAAGAAGAGTCTGATGCCTACAAGGCCCGCATTGTGGCGCAGGCACAGGGTGATTCGCAGCGCTTCCGCTCTGTACTGGCTGAATACCAGAAGGCCCCCCAAGTGACCCGTGACCGCATGTACATAGACACGATGCAACAGGTCTACACCAACGTGACAAAGGTCATGATTGAGTCCCGCCAGGGCTCCAACCTGCTCTATCTTCCCCTAGACAAGATCATGCAAATGACGGGGCAGGGTGCCGGACCTGCTGCTGAAGCCACTCTGGGTGCGGGCAGCGCCACCTTGCCGACAGCGCCGCCTGTGACGGCTCCCGCTTCGACCATTGATGCACGTGCCCGTGATGCCAACCGCACACGCGACCGCGACACCCGCTAAGGAAGACAAAAGTGAACAGAGTTGGATTTATCGCGTCGTCGCTGCTGGTTATCCTGGCGCTTGCCAGTTCCATGCTGTTTGTGGTTGACCAGCGCCAGTTTGGCGTGGTCTATGCGTTGGGCCAGATCAAGGATGTGGTGACCGAGCCGGGCTTGCACTTCAAACTGCCGCCACCTTTCCAGAATGTGTCCTATATCGACAAGCGCCTGCTCACGCTGGACAGCGTGGACGCTGAGGCCATGCTGACGCTCGAAAAACAGCGCGTGGTGATCGACTGGTATGTGCGCTGGCGCGTGACTCAGCCCACCGAATACATCCGTAACGTGGGCCTGGATGAAAAAGCCGGTGCCAGTCAGTTGAACCGGGTGGTGCGAAATGCCTTCCAGGAAGAGATCAACAAACGTACCGTCAAGGATCTGCTGTCGGCCAAGCGAGAAGCGCTGATGGCCGATGTCAAACGCGAGGTCTTGCAGGCAGTGCAGGGCGCCAAGCCATGGGGCGTGGACATTGTTGATGTACGAATCACACGTGTTGACTATGTCGAGGCCATCACTGACTCTGTTTATAAACGTATGGTCGCAGAGCGCCAGCGTGTAGCCAATGAGCTTCGTTCCACGGGCGCTGCCGAGGGTGAAAAAATCCGTGCTGATGCAGATCGCCAGCGTGAAGTGACCATTGCAAACGCCTACCGCGACGCACAAAAAATCAAGGGTGAGGGCGATGCCGAGGCGGCACGTACCTATGCCGATTCGTTTGGCAAGGATGCGCAGTTCGCGCAGTTCTATCGCAGCCTGGATGCCTACAAGGCCAGTTTCAGCAAGAAGAGCGACGTGATGGTGCTTGACCCATCGTCCGATTTCTTCAAGGCCATGCGTGGCTCTGGTTCAGGCGCGGCGCCTGCGGCCGGCAAAAAATAAATTTCACTGTGGATGGCAACAGCCTCTGGCTGGCGCTGGCGTTGATGCTGGTGCTTGAAGGCATGTTGCCTTTCCTGTCGCCTGGCGGATGGCGCAGGATGTTTGAGCAGATCCTCAAAATGAGCGATGGGCAGATCCGGTTTTTCGGACTTTGCAGCATGCTGATTGGGCTGGCGGCCGTTGTGCTGGTTGTTGTTTTCAACTGATCATTCCAAGCCGCCGGCAACCCTGATCGGGCGCGATTTCCCCAGCCTGTCGCATTCAATCTGACTCTGCGGCAAAAACCGCGGCCAAGCCCGGTAAAATCCTGTTTTTAACAGCGCCCCATAAATACATGCCCGCCTGGTCGTCATCATGGCAATTGCCGGATCAAATTGCCGATGTCCTGCCTTCTGAGGCGCGTCACATTGAGGAGCTTCGGCGTCTGTTGCTGGATACCGCACGCAGTTATGGCTACGAACTCGTCATGCCGCCATTGCTGGAGCATCTCGAATCACTGCTCACCGGCACCGGTGAAGCACTCGAACTGCAAACATTCAAGCTCGTAGACCAGCTTTCAGGACGTACCCTTGGTTTGCGTGCTGACACCACACCGCAGGTCGCCCGCATCGATGCCCATCTGCTTAACCGCAAGGGTGTTGCGCGGCTTTGCTACTGCGGGCCTGTGTTGCATACCCGTGCCGATCGCCCGCACGCCACGCGCGAGCCGCTGCAGTTTGGGGCTGAAATATACGGACATGCGGGCCTGGAGGCTGACCTGGAAGCCCAATTGCTCGCGCTTGGGGGCCTGAAAGTTGCTGGCGTGAGCGACGTGAGCGTAGACATGGCTGATGTGCGTGTTGTTAACAGCCTGCTGGCCGGAGCCACAATTCCGGCAAAGACGCTGGCCTTGATCCACGCCGCATTGGCTGCGAAGGACGGCAGCGAACTCGACAGCCTGACCGCCAGCCTCAAGGGCGATATTTCAGCCGCAGCACGTGAAGGACTGAAGGCCTTGCTGCAGCTTTATGGCGATGAGAAAGTGCTGGTCGAAGCCGCCAGGGTCCTCAAGCCTTTGCCAGGCGTTGCCGAGGCGCTCAAGGATTTGCAGTGGCTTGCTTCTCATGTTGCTGGCGATGCCAAAGTCAGTTTTGACCTGGCTGACCTGCGCGGCTATGCGTACTACAGCGGTACGCGTTTTGCCATCTACGGGCAGGGCGCAGAACTGGCGCGCGGAGGCCGTTATGACGAAGTGGGTGCGGTGTTCGGCCGCAATCGGCCGGCGGCGGGTTTCAGCCTTGACCTGAAAGAGCTTGTCAACGTTTTGCCACCCCGGCCATTGAAGGCCGCGGTCAGGGCGCCCTGGGCCGAAGACGCTTCGCTACGCGACGCCATCGCCATCCTGCGTGCAGCCGGTGACACCGTCGCCTGTGTGTTGCCAGGCCACGAGCATGAGGTCAACGAATTCGATTGCGACCGCCAGTTGGTGCATGTCGCAGGCAAGTGGGTCGTACAGCCTCTGGGCAAAACGGCCTGAGCAGGTCCGTGTAAAACCGGCCAATCCCAAGAATCCCTTAACGAGAATTGAAGATGACAAACAAAATAGCCGCGACAGCGGGACGCAACGTCGTGGTCGTGGGCACCCAGTGGGGCGATGAAGGCAAGGGCAAGCTGGTCGACTGGCTGACCGAGTTGTCCCAGGGCGTGGTGCGCTTTCAGGGCGGCCATAACGCAGGCCACACTCTGGTGATCAATGGTGTGAAAACCGCGCTTCACCTGATTCCCAGCGGCATCATGCGACCCGGCGTGAAGTGCTACATCGGCAACGGCGTGGTGCTGTCCGCCGGCAAGCTGTTTGAAGAAATCGAAGGTCTCGAAAAAGCCGGTGTTGAAGTGCGCTCGCGCCTGCGCATCAGCGAGGCCTGTCCGCTGATTCTGCCGTTTCACGCTGCCCTTGATGTGGCGCGCGAGGCTTTCCGCGAGAAGGGCGGCACGACAAAAATCGGTACCACCGGCCGTGGCATTGGCCCCGCCTATGAAGACAAGATTGCCCGCCGCGCACTGCGCGTGCAGGACCTCAAGTACCCGGAGCGCTTTGCCTCCAAGCTGCGCGACCTGCTGGACCTGCACAACTTTGTGCTGACCAATTTTCTAAATGCACCTGCCATTGACTTCGATACGGTTTACAACGAAGCCATGCGCCACGCGGAGCTGCTCAGGCCCATGATGGCCGATGTCTCGCGTGAACTCAACGACGCGCACAAGGCTGGGGCCAACCTGCTGTTTGAAGGTGCGCAAGGCACCTTGCTGGATGTAGACCACGGCACCTACCCGTACGTCACCTCAAGCAACTGCGTAGCCGGCAACGCAGCTGCGGGTGCCGGCGTGGGCCCGGGCATGCTGCACTACATCCTTGGCATCACCAAGGCCTATTGCACGCGCGTGGGCGGCGGTCCTTTCCCGACCGAGCTCGACTGGGAAACCCCTGGCACGCCGGGTTATCACATGAGCACCGTCGGCGCCGAAAAAGGCGTGACCACGGGTCGCAGCCGTCGCTGCGGCTGGTTTGACGCCGCGCTGCTCAAGCGCTCGGCCCAGGTCAATGGCCTGACCGGTTTGTGCATTACCAAGCTCGATGTGCTGGACGGTATCGACAAACTGCTCCTGTGCACCGGCTATGAGCTTGACGGCCAGATCACCGACATCCTGCCAATGGGCGCCGACGACATCGAGCGATGCAAGCCTGTTTATGAAACGCTGGACGGCTGGAGCGACAGCACCGTCGGCGTGACCGACTATGACAAGCTGCCCGTCAATGCGCGCCTGTATTTGCAGCGCATAGAGCAGGTCACCGGCGTGCCGATTGCGATGGTCTCGACCAGCCCGGACCGCGACCACACCATCATGCTTCAGCACCCGTATCTGGCCTAATCAGGAGCACACTCATGTTGACAGAAGACGGCAAACATCTCTACGTCAGCTATGACGAGTACCACAACCTGATTGAAAAACTGGCGATCAAGATTCACCAGTCAGAGTGGAAGTTCGACACCATCCTGTGTCTGGCGCGCGGTGGCATGCGGCCCGGCGATATCCTGTCGCGCATCTTCGACAAGCCGCTGGCCATCATGTCGACCAGTTCCTACCGGGCCGATGCGGGTACGGTGCAGGGCAACCTCGACATCGCCCGCTTCATCACCACACCCAAGGGCGAGATTGCAGGCAAGGTCTTGCTGGTCGATGACCTGGCTGACTCCGGGCATACGCTGAACGCTGTTATCAACCAGCTGCGCAACAACTACAAACCCATTACCGAGCTGCGCAGCGCGGTCATCTGGACCAAAGGCGTGTCGACGTTCCAGCCCGATTACTCTGTCGAGCTGCTTCCTACCAATCCCTGGATACATCAACCGTTTGAAGGCTATGACTCGCTGTCACCAGCGCAGTTGATGGCCAAGTGGAAGAT
>JAZKHN010000098.1:0-1532 GCA_040385325.1 Pseudomonadota bacterium | reverse complement strand
TGGCTGTCGCAGATGCCCTGCGCGACAGGGGCTGGCGCGTTCACTGGCTGGGCGGCAAGGGCAACCCCGAGCACCCCAGCATGGAAAGCCAGCTCGTCCCGCCACGCGGTTTTGTATTTGAAACCATTGATTTTTCCGGCGTGCGCGGCAAGGGCGTGACAACACTGGCCTTCCTGCCGCTGCGCCTGCTCAAGGCCTTCTGGCAAAGCATTCAGGTGATACGCAAGGTCAAGCCCGACGTCGTGGTGGGACTGGGCGGTTACATCGCCTTTCCGGGGGGCATGATGGGTGTGCTGTTGGGCAAACCGCTGGTGCTGCATGAGCAGAATTCCGTGGCCGGCATGGTCAACCGGATTCTTGCGATGGTGGCCGACAGGGTATTCACAGCCTTCCCTGAGGTATTCAAAAACGCCGAGTGGGTGGGCAACCCGCTGCGCAGTGCTTTCACGTCGCAGGCAGATCCTGCAGTGCGTTTTGACGGCCGCAAGGGTCCGCTGCAATTGCTGGTCATAGGCGGCAGTTTGGGTGCCCGGGGCCTGAACACCGTGGTACCCAAAGCGCTGGCACTCATTGAGCTGTCTGAGCGACCAGTGGTCACACACCAGAGCGGCGCCAAACAGATTGACGAGTTGCGCACCAACTACGAGGCTGCAGGTGTCTCCGCAATGCTGACGCCTTTTATCGACGACACAGCAACGGCATTTGCCGATGCAGACCTGGTGATCTGCCGTGCAGGCGCAAGCACGGTCACGGAAATTGCTGCGATTGGTGCAGCTGCGCTGTTTGTGCCGTTCCCTTCAGCTGTCGATGACCACCAAACTACAAATGCGAAGTTCCTGGTGGAGCACGGTGGGGGCTGGATGGCGCAGCAAGGTGATCTCTCCGCCGAAAAACTGGCGGACTTCCTGAAAAACATGCAGCGCACTGCGCTGCTTGAAAAAGCCATACAGGCCAAAAAAATGCAAAAAACAGAGGCCACGGGTCGCATGGTCGCCGCGTGTGAGGAGCTGACGCGATGAAACACGCCATCAAGAACATTCACTTCATCGGCCTGGGTGGCTCCGGCATGTCCGGCATTGCCGAGGTGCTGCACAACCTCGGTTATGTGATCTCGGGCTCAGACCTGTCCGACAGCCCGACGCTCAAGCGCCTGGCTTCGCTTGGCATCAAGACTTATGTGGGTCATGCCGCAGAAAACCTGGCGACAGTCGATGCAGTCGTGACATCTACCGCAGTCCAGGCCGACAACCCCGAGGTGCTGGCTGCGCGTGAAAAGCGTATCCCCGTGGTGCCGCGTGCGCTCATGCTGGCAGAACTGATGCGTCTCAAGCAGGGCATCGCCATTGCGGGCACGCATGGCAAGACCACCACGACCAGCCTGGTGGCCAGCATTCTTGCAGAGGGCGGGCTGGACCCGACCTTTGTGATCGGCGGCAGGCTCAACAGTGCGGGCGCCAATGCCAAACTGGGGTCTGGTGACTACATCGTCGTCGAAGCCGACGAGTCGGATGCGTCCTTTCTCAACCTGCTGC
>JAZKHN010000097.1:5363-7933 GCA_040385325.1 Pseudomonadota bacterium | reverse complement strand
TGCTCGTCGATGGCGTGCGCACGCGCATGGTGGGCAGGGTCAGCATGGACATGATTACGGTAGACCTCTCGCCGGTGCCCGATGCGCGTATCGGCAGCGATGTGACGTTGTGGGGCCGTGCAGGCAACGGCGAGGTGCTGTCCATCGACGAGATCGCGCAGGCCGCGGGCACCGTCGGTTATGAGCTCATGTGCGCACTGGCGCTGCGGGTGCCGGTTCAAGCGGAATGAAAAACGTCTCCAACTGGCGCGCTGTAAGGGTGCTTGAAGGCCGGCTGGAGCGCGAACTCAGGCAACGGCACAGTCTTCGCCTGCATGGCTTTTTCATAGGTTTCGCCACGCTCTTGCTGATGTGGCTGGTCTCGCATGTGCAGATGCTGCTAGGCGGCGAGTCCCTGGCGCTGCGTTACTTCGCGACACTGGGCACCGGTTATGTGGCTTACCTGCTGCTGCTTCGTGTCTGGGCGGCCTGGCTGGTAAATCATGGCAGGGGCGATGCCTGGGACTTCCCGGACGTCACGAACGGGATCGACATCATGCCCCGCGGCGGTGGCAGCATGCAAATGCCTGACATGCAGTCTGGCATGGGCGGTGATTTTGGCGGCGGCGGAGCTACCGGTGATTTCAGCGGCGGCTCCGATGCTGCCAGCGGTTTGGGTGACGTCGCCAGCGGTGCGCTCGAGGTGGCTGGTGCTTCCGATGAAGGCGCGGTGGTTGTCATCCCGGTTGTCGCCATTTTCCTGATCGGGACGGCACTGCTGTTCGGCGCCGGGTCATTGCTGCTGCTGTTTTTTGGCTGGGAAGTGCTGCTGACCGTTGCCGTGGAACTGGCTTTTACATACGTCACCGCCCGCGCCACCATCAGGGTTGTGCGTGAGGGCTGGGTCAGCGCTGCCGTGCGCCTGACCTGGAAGCCGCTGCTGGGTGCAGTAGCCTGCGCCGTGGCATTGGGGGCCACCATTGATCATTTCATTCCGGCAGCCAACTCATTGCCGCAGGCGCTCAAACTCATCAAGGCGCAGTCAGAGCGCAAATAGCCCCTGATCGCCAGGCTAGTCGGCGGCAATCGGCGTGGCCACCTTCTGCTTTCGCAAACCAAGCGCCATCACCGTACCCACCACCAGCAGCGCGCCGGCTACCTGCACGGGTGCGATGGTCTGGCCGAGGATCAGCCAGGCCAGCACCATGGCGCAGACCGGTTCAACATTCATGATGGCCGAATTGCCGGCCACGCCCAGTTTGGGCAGTACGGTGAACATGATGGTGAAGGCTGTGCCGTATAAAAACGTCAGCGCAGCCAGGCCCCACCAGCCAGCCGCAGCCTGCGGCATGTGAAAGCCGCCCTGCGTGGCAACCATACCCAGCGCCACAATGCCGGCCAGGCCCAGTGTGCTGGCACTGCGCAACCTTCCGTCCAGGTCACCGGTTTCATGCTGCGTCAGGACCAGCGCCAGGCCAAACGTGGCCCCGGCGGCCAGTGCAAACGCCACACCTGCCCCTATGCGTGCCCACTGGCCCGCCGCGCCCAGGCCCGATGCGGCGCCGAACACATCAAGCGCCATGCACAGGCCCACCAGAATAAAAGGCATGGCCAGCAGGGTGGCGCGTTCGGGTTTGTGGCCGTAGAAAATCCGGTTCCAGATGGCCGTCCATAAGGGGTAGGTGTTGAAGGCCAGAAGCGCCAGCACGACCGGCAGGCGCGCCACGCCTGAATACAGGCACAGGCTCTGCACACCGATCAGCAAGCCGATGGCCAGCAGAAAGGTCTTGTGCCGGCCGGTGAGTTGCACCCTGGCGCCATGCAGCATGAAGAGCACGGTCACAACGGTGGCCGTCACAAAACTGCGAACCGTCACGGCGGTGGCTACATCGACCCCGTTGTTGAATGCGAAGCGCGCCGCCACATGGTTGGCGCCCATCATCAGTGCAATCAGCAGCAGCGTGGCGAAGGCAGTGCCGCTCAATGCACGGCCAGCTTTTGCCGCAACAACCGCCATCAGTAAAGCCCCCGCATGCGCGCGTTCAGTCGCGCAAGGCCGAGCAACGCATCGGTGAACGGCGTCGACACGCCGGTCAGTTGCCCCAGTTCGCGTACTGCAGACACCAGTGCATCCAGCTCAACGGGTTTGCCGGCTTCAACATCCTGCAGCATGGAGGTCTTGAATGCGCCCAGCTTGCGTGTGATGACGTGGCGTTCTTCGGGTGTCTGGTCTATCGGTATGCCGACGCGCGCGCCGATTTCTTTCGCTTCAAGCATCACGTTCGAGGTGAAGCCGCAGACCAGCTCATCGCCCATGATGAGGTCGGACGTTGCGCCCGTCAGCGCGCTGATGGGGTTCATGGTCATGTTGCCCCAGAGCTTGTACCAGATGTCCTTCTGTATCTGCTCCGACACCGGCGCATCGAAACCCGCCTTGCCCAGCAGCGCCGATAGTGCTTCAACGCGCGCTGTCTTCTGGCCCGAGGGTTCGCCGATGATGAGGGTGTTGCCTTTGTGGTGGCGTATCAGGCCCGGCTCATCCACCAGGCCGCTGGCATGTACCACGCAGCCGATGATGTTCGCGGCGGGCA
>JAZKHN010000097.1:2270-5263 GCA_040385325.1 Pseudomonadota bacterium | reverse complement strand
ACCACGCTGACATCGCAGCCTGCAGCTGCCAGCTTGTGGCCTGTCCAGCCGCCAATGGCGCCAGCGCCGTAGATACACACCTTCATTGTTTTTATCCTGGTTGGAGCAGCGCAGCCGCTAGTGAAAACACTGTTTATATATACAGCCATGCGGTAACATCGGAAGCATGGCAAAAGACAAAACCATTTATACCTGCACCGAGTGTGGCGGCACCAGCCCAAAGTGGCTGGGCAAGTGCCCGCATTGCAATGCCTGGAACACGCTGATTGAATCGGTGGCTGAAAGCACCTCCGGCGTGAAGAACCGCTACAGCAACCAGCACCAGGGCCTGGCCAAGGCTTCGGAACTCACCATGCTGTCCGACATCGATGCGACCGACATGGCGCGCACACCCACCGGTCATGAAGAGCTTGACCGTGTGCTGGGCGGCGGCATTGTCGAGGGCGGTGTGGTGCTGATTGGCGGCGACCCCGGTATCGGCAAATCAACGCTTTTGTTGCAGGCGCTGGATTCCCTTCAACGCGCTGGTCACAACACCCTTTATGTGACTGGCGAGGAGAGCGGTGCGCAGATCGCGCTGCGCTCACGCCGCCTGGGGCTTGAAGGCTCACGCGTCAAGGTGCTGGCCGAGATCCAGCTTGAAAAAATTCTCGCTACGCTCGAAGCAGAGCGGCCCATGATTGCCGTCATCGACTCCATCCAGACGGTGTATTCAGACCAGCTCACATCTGCGCCCGGCTCGGTGGCGCAGGTGCGCGAATGTGCTGCGCACCTCACGCGCGCAGCCAAGGCCAGCGGCGTGTGCATCGTGCTGGTCGGCCATGTGACAAAAGAAGGCGCCCTTGCCGGCCCGCGTGTGCTCGAGCACATGGTCGATACCGTGCTGTATTTCGAAGGCGACACCCATTCGAGCTTTCGCCTGGTGCGCGCCATCAAGAACCGTTTTGGCGCGGTCAACGAGATCGGCGTATTTGCGATGACTGAAAAGGGCCTCAAGGGCGTCAGCAACCCGAGCGCGATTTTTCTCAGCCAGCACACCGAGCCCGTGCCCGGCAGTTGCGTGATGGTCACGCTGGAAGGCACGCGTCCCATGCTGGTCGAAATCCAGGCGCTTGTTGACAGCGGCGGCCCGAGCCCGCGGCGCTTGTCCGTCGGCCTGGACCGCGACCGCCTGGCCATGCTGCTGGCCGTATTGCACCGCCATGCAGGCGTTGCCTGCATGGACCAGGACGTCTTCGTCAACGCGGTAGGCGGCGTGCGCATCAGCGAACCCGCAGCCGATCTGGCCGTGATGCTGGCCATCACCTCCAGCCTGCGCGGCCGGCCCTTGCCCAAGGGCTTCATTGCATTTGGTGAGGTGGGCCTGGCCGGTGAAGTGCGCCCCGCACCGCGCGGACAGGAGCGCCTGAAAGAAGCCGCCAAGCTGGGCTTCAGCATCGCCATCGTGCCCAAGGCCAACGCGCCTAAAAAGAACGACAAGGCATTTGAGGGGCTGACGATTCACGCGGTGGAGCGCATCGAGCAGGCGCTGGAAGTGGTGCGCAGCCTGAACTGAGGCAATTGCGACGCCAGACGCGGCGAGTGGTTTCGATACCTTTCAGGTATCACTTGAATGTTTTCGCACTCTGTTCGCAGAAGCTATGCATGCTTATCGTTTCCTTCATAACAAGACAGGAGACAAGCATGAAGTCAATGCCGTGGTGCCTTGAGAAAAAAAGCGCGCCAGTTCATTCACCCTTTTCAGGTTTCTGGTCCTCCATCGCACGACCGCTGCTGGGCACGTCCCTGCTGGCGGCCTGCCTGGTACCTGCCGCACAGGCACAGAGCCAGACCGCCGCCTGGCCAAGCAAACCCATCAAGATCATCGTGCCCTACCCGCCGGGCAGCAGTCCCGACCTGATGGGCCGGCTGCTGGCGCAAAGTTTCCAGACCACATTCAGGCAGCCTGTGGTGGTTGACAACAAGGCGGGCGCCCAGGCCGTCATCGGCACCCATGAGGTGGCACGCAGTGCCGCTGATGGCTACACGCTTTTGCTGACGACCAACACACCGCAGGCCGCCAATGTCGCACTGGTCAAGGATCTGCCCTACGACCCCATCAAGGACTTCACGGCCATCAGCCTGCTCGCCACCGCACCCATGATGCTGCTGGTGCCCGCTGATTCGCCTGTCAGGAGCGTCGACGACCTGGTGCGCCAGGGCCGCGCTGCGGGCAAGGGCCTGTCTGCCGGCTACGGCTCGGCGGCATCGCAGGTGTCCACCGCCAAACTGCGTTTTGCCGGCAAGCTCAACATCGTCGATGTGCCCTACAAGGGCATACCGCTCGCCGTCAACGACATGCTGGGCGGGCAGCTGGCCTTTACGTTTGCCGATTTGCCGCTGGCGCTTCCGCTGCTGCGCTCCGGGCGCGCACGCGGCCTGGGCGTGACCTCGCTGCAGCGCGTTTCGGCAGACCCGCAGATACCGGCGCTGGCAGAAACCTTTCCGGGCTTCGAGGTTACCGGCTGGCAGGGGCTGGTCGCACCTGCGGGCACGCCGGATGCGGTGATCGAGAAGCTGCACGAAGCGGTGAAAAAAGCGCTGGCCGAGCCGCAAAACGTCGAGCGCATGAAGAGCCTGAGCTTCACGCCTTCCAGCTTCACCCCAAAGCAGTTCTCCGGCTTCATCGTGCAGGAAGTCGCCAAGTGGAAGGAAGACGCGAAGCAGGCCGGCATGACGCCGCAATAAGCTGCAGGAAGATATGGCGCCTTCTGCTCCTGAAGCCTTCGGTTTCGACACCTGGATGGCCGTGCACCAGACCGTGCAGGCCTACGCCAACGCCATCGACCACGGCGACATCGATGGCATCCTCGCATGCTTCGATGCAGATGCCGAATGGCACTACTCCCCGACGGCCATGCGCCGCGGCCACGGCGAGATACGTGCTTTTTTTGAAGAACGCATGAGCGTCTGGGCGCGCACCAGCCACGCCGTCTGCAGCCCGGTGCTTACGC
>JAZKHN010000097.1:0-2170 GCA_040385325.1 Pseudomonadota bacterium | reverse complement strand
AACAAGTTCACCTTTGAAACCTGGTACCGCGTCAACGAAGCGCTGCAGGGTTATGCCGATGCGCTGGACCGCGCCGACATGGACAAACTGCTCTCATGGTTCGATGAAAAAGCGAAGTGGCTGTATTCACCCACCGCCATGGTCCAGGGCCACGACCAGATACGCGCATTTTTCGAAGAGCGCCTGGGCAAGTTTGCGCGCACCAGCCACAACGTCTGCCCGCCCGTGCTCAAGGCTGGGCCTGAAGAAGGCGTGGTCGAGTCGACCGCCTATTTCACCGCCGAGCACCTGCTGTTCGACGGCTCGCGTTACCGGGTCAACGGCCGTTATGTCGACCTCGTCAAAGTCAGCGGCGAGCGCGGCAGCATCCTGCAACGCTCGGTGGTCGCACACGTCACCGAAGGCACAGACCGCGTCTACAACATGTTGCCGCGCAAGACCTGGCAGCCGAAGTAAGCAGTCTTCAACCCTACCCTTCTGAAAGCCGGCCATGAAAAAGAAACCCGCACATGTTTTGTTCAGCGCTGCCGTGTTCACGCTCGCCGCGCTGGCCTTATCTCCGGCGCATGCCGACTTCCCCGAGCGCCCTGTACGTTTCATCGTGCCGGCCACAGCGGGGGGCACCGCCGACATCCTGGCGCGACTGCTGGCGCAAAAGCTGGGCGATGCGTGGGGCAAGCCGCTCATCGTTGACAACAAACCCGGCGGGCCGGGCGTGGTGGCCGACGAAACCCTGGCCCGTTCAAAGCCCGATGGCTACACCATGGGCCTGGCGACCAGCAGCCGCGCCATCGCGCCGTTGGTGCTCAAGAACCTGAGCTACGACGTGAGGAAGGATTTCGCCGCAGTGGCGCCTGTGGCCACTTCCCCTGGCCTGCTGGTGGTGAACAGCTCTGCACTGGATGTCAAAACCGCAAAAGAAGCGTTCGACCTCGCCAAGGCCAACCCCAACAAATACAACTACGCCTCACCCGTCGCGCTGACCAACGGCCACCGCAGCATGGAACTGCTCAAGCGCGCCTCCGGTGCGCAGATCCAGCACGTGCCCTACAGGGGCGGCGCGCAGGCCGTGACTGATCTGGTCGGCGGGCAGGTGCAGTTCCTGGTGATCTCCATCCCCACCGTAATCGGCCAGGTCAAGGCCGGCAAGGTGCGGGCGCTGGGCGTGACCACGCTGCAGCGTTTTGAAGGCATGCCCGACGTGCCTACGCTGGCCGAGACCGGCTTTCCCGGCTTCGAATCACAGGAGTGGTATGGCATTTACATGCCTGCGGGCGTGCCGGCGGCCATCATCGACAAGGTAGCCGCAGACATTCAACGCATCCTGCGCAGCCCTGATGTACGCGAGCGCTTTATCGCGCTGGGTGCAGTGCCCGCACCGGGCGGCCCGGCCGATCTCGACCGCATGTTCCAGAAAGAGTCCGAGCTGTGGACCCGGCTGGCCAGCGAGATCAAGCTGCAGCCGGACTGAGCTGTCCATCAAGCGCCCTCAGGGGCAATATTGGCGGCGCAGCTTGTGAACATCTCCTACAGCACGGCCAGGCCGCGCAGGGTAACTTCAATCCTGTCATCACAGGAGCGAATGTCACATGCTTGAAAACCTTCCAGATGCCCTCGGCCATGCACTGCGCGACGTGCGCGCCGGCATGGACGAGCTGGTGTTTAACAACTCCGGCCTGCGAACCGGTCTGGCGGCCATCACCGTCACCAGCCTGGCGTTTGCCGATCACGCGCCCATACCCGCGCGCTACACCGCCGACGGGGAAGGCCTGTCGCCGCCGCTGCAATGGTCGTGTGTGCCGGCCGGCGTTGATACCGTTGTTCTGATTGTTGAAGACGCCGATGCGCCCACACCCCGCCCGCTGGTGCACGCCATCGTGGTTGACTTGCCTGCTGCCGATGGCGGCCTGCCTGAAGGCGCGCTGAGCAGCCCCGACCACGAGGGCCAGCATGTGCATGAAGGCCGCAACTCCTATTTGATGTCCGGCTGGCTGCCACCTGACCCGCCGCCCGGCCACGGCCCGCACCGCTATGCCTTTCAGGTGTTCGCACTGAGCGCCATTGGCGTCGGCGAGGCCTTCAGTGACACACCTGGCCGCGACGCGCTGATGTACGCCATCCGCGAGCGCGCCGTCGCCAGCGGCCTGCTGATCGGCACCTATGAGCGGCC
>JAZKHN010000096.1:0-1520 GCA_040385325.1 Pseudomonadota bacterium | reverse complement strand
GACCGCGTCACCTGCCGCGACTGGTTCCAGCTGTCGCTGAAAGAAGGCCTGACGGTCTTCCGCGACCAGGAGTTCTCGCAGGACCTGTGTGGCGAAGCGTCGGCACGCGCCGTCAAGCGCATTGAAGATGTGCGTGTGCTGCGTACCGCGCAGTTCCCCGAAGATGCAGGCCCCATGTCGCACCCCGTGCGGCCCGACAGCTATGTGGAGATCAGCAATTTCTACACCGTCACGATTTACGAAAAAGGCGCTGAAGTTGTCCGCATGATGCAGACCCTGGTAGGCCGCGACGGTTTTGCCAAAGGCATGACGCTGTACTTCGAACGCCATGACGGCCACGCCGTGACCTGCGACGATTTTGCTCAGGCGATTGCCGATGCCAACCCGGCTTCCGAGCTGGCGCGCCTGTTGCCGCAATTCAAACGCTGGTACAGCCAGGCCGGAACGCCTCGCGTTCATGCCAAAGGTGTGTACGACGCAGCCGCTGCAACCTACACCCTGACCCTGGAGCAAAGCTGCGCGCCGACAACAGGCCAGCCTACCAAGGAAGCCTTTGTGATTCCGGTCGGCGTGGGCCTGATAGGCGCTGACGGCGAGGACCTGCCGCTGCAACTGCAGGGCGAGGCTCAGGCTTCGGGTCTGGTTAAGGATTCATGCACGCGCGCACTGGTGCTGACGCAAGCAAGCGAGAGTTTTATCTTTACCGGCATCAACGCAGAACCCGTGCCCTCAATACTGCGCGGCTTCACGGCACCCGTGGTGCTTGAGTTCGCCTACACCGACGCGCAGCTGCTGCACATCCTAGAGCACGACAGCGACCCCTTCAACCGCTGGGAAGCCGGCCAGCGCCTGGCCGTGCAACGCGCCATCATCGCCATCAAAGGCATGGCCACCGGCGCAGCAGTGCTCGATGACGCCTACATCGGCGCCATGCGCCAGGTGCTGGCAAACCCCAAACTCGACTCGGCCTTCAAGGAACTGGTGCTCACCCTGCCTTCGGAAACCTATCTGGCCGAGCAGCTGGATGTCGTCGATCCGCAGCACATACACACGGTGCGTGAAGCCATGCGCCAGCAGTTGGCGACCGCATTACAAGGCGAATGGGAAACCGTTTACAACGCCAACCAGGACACGGGCGGCTACACGCCGGATGCGGTGTCCTCAGGCAAGCGCGCACTGTCCGGCATGGCACTGACCCACCTGTGCCTCGCAGCCAATGCCAGCGGCGACCCTGTGTGGCCGGGCAAGACCCTGCAGCGCTTCAAGGACGCCGGCAACATGACGGACCGCTTCAATGCACTCGCCGCGCTCGTCTCCAGCGGTCATCCACTCGCACAAAAAGCACTGCCGCTCTTTCACGCCATGTTCAAGGACGAAGCACTCGTCATCGACAAATGGTTCGGCCTGCAGGCCGGCGCGCCTGACCGCAATGGCAACATCCTTCCGGCTGTGAAGCAGCTCATGAAGCACAGCGACTTCAGCCTGAAGAACCCGAACCGCGCCCGCAGTGTGATCAGCAC